>NZ_JASCXL010000001.1:0-202022 GCF_030010595.1 Streptomyces sp. CC224B
GCCGCCCCCCGCCCCCGCCGCGGGGGGGGCGGCGCCCGCCGCGGGGCGCGCGGCGGGGCGCGGCCCCCGCCCCCCCCCCCCCCCCCCCCCCCCCCCGGGCGGGTCAGCGAGGCGCCGGGCCTCCCGGTCCGGGCCGCGTCACGGAGACGGCGTGCGCCGTGCCGCCCGTCCACACCGTCAGGCCGCCGGCCAGCTCCTCGGGGCCCTTCCCGGCCGCCAGCCAGGCGAACAGCGCCGACGCGCAGGCGGCCGGGTCCACGTCCCGCGCCCCGCTGGTGAGGACCAGCACCCGGCCGTCACGGGTGCGTACGGTGCACTCGCCCGGGCCGGTGACGTAGGCGGCGAGGCCGCAGTGCGGGTACCGGCCGAGGACCTCCGCCGCCCAGGCGGCGGGCGGCCCGAGCCGCGGGTCGTCGGCGGCTCCCTCGCGCACGATGACGTCGGCGACGGTCAGCAGCGCCGGGTCCAGGGTGTCCTCGTGCACGGCCGTGTGGGCCTCGCCCTCCGCGTCCGGCTCGTCGCGGGGGTCGGCGTACCGGGCCACCGCCACCTCCGCCGCGCCGCGCAGCCGGGTCAGGACCCGCACGGGGGCGGTGCGCCCGGGCGGCTCGTAGGGCGGCAGCGGCAACGGCTCCAGCAGGGCGGGTGCCGCCGGCTCCGGTATCCCCATCAGGCCGTAGAAGGCGCGCCGCAGCAGCTCCGCCGAGCGCCCCGGCGCGGACGACGTCAGCTCCGCCGGGCCGGGCACGGGGACGTGCCGCGCCACCGCCGCGTCGAGCTGCGGGCGCAGCGGCCGGTGCGGGTCGAGCCGGGGCGCGGCCCGCACGAACGCGGCGAGCGGCGAGTCCGCGCCGAGGACCCGCTCCCCGGCCGCGCCGAGCAGCACCGGCGTACCGAGGGCGGCGCTGTAGTACGACACGGACCCGAAGTCGCCGAGCGTGACGTCGGCGGCGACGAGCGCCTGCCGCCAGCCGCGCAGCGGGTCGACGAGCGTGAGCCCGCCCCGGCGCGCCCGGTCGAGCCACATCCTGACCTGGCCGGGGCCGTGCCCGTACCAGATGTTCGGGTGCAGCACGGCGGCGACGCGGTACTCGTCGGCGGGCAGCTCGGCCGTGAGGCGCGGCAGCAGCGCGGGCAGCACGTCACCGTCACGGCCGTCCCGGCCGCCCCGGTCGTCACCGGCACCGCCGTCGCCGAACAGCGACTCCGGGTTCCAGGTGGAGTTCAGCAGGACGAGGCGCTGGCCGCGCCGCACCCCCAGGGCGCGGCGGTACCGCTCACGGTGGTGCCGGGCCGCGAGCAGCCGGTCGTAGCAGGGGTCCCCGGCGAGCACGGCCGACGGCACGGCCTCGGGGCAGACGGCACGCAGCCGCTCGACCTGCTCGGGGTGCGACAGGACGAGGGCGTCCACGAACGGGGCGCCGTCCGCGAGCAGCCACTCCGGCGACAGCCCGAACACCGGCTCCGGGGCACCCGGGGCCTGACCGGGCCTGACCGGGCCTGACCGGGCCTGACCGGGCCTGACCGGGCTGTACCAGCCTCTTATTGTAGCCAACGCCGTGCGACAGCACGGCCAACTGCCCTGCGAAAAGCGGAAGTTGACCGCCGAAGCTGGCGGCGACCGCCAGGTCCACCGGGGTCCGCAGCGCCTGGTCCCAGGGCAGGACGGGAACCCCGACGTCCCGCAGCAGCTCCGCGACCCCGGCCCGGTACGGCGACGAGCCGGTGCAGGTGGCGAGGAGCTGCACGCGCAGGTCGTCGCGGAACAGCGGCAGGACGTCCAGGAGCCGGGTGGCGGACGTGACGTTGTGGACGATCAGCAGCACACGACGGCACCGCCCCCGCGTCGTCCACCGCCCGGCGTCCTCACCGACCGGTACGCGGATCCACTCCTGCCGCGCCTGCGGCGCCTGCCGCTCCTGCCCCTCGTGTCGCTCTTGCCGCTCCCTGAGCACCGCACCCCCTGGTCCCTCGCGCACGCCCGCGCCCCTGGCGCGCAACGATAACCGCGCGCCCCTCGATGCCCGAGCGCCCGTCCGGGACCCTGATGTGCGCCGCCTCACCCGCGGCCCGCGCCGCGCGGCTCTCCTACGGCCGCCTGCGGAACCGCGTGGAGGCAAGGCGGGGGAGTGCCTCCTGCTCCGTGCGCCTCCGTGCCCGCCGTGCGCCGACGCGCCCTCAGCGCGTGCTGACGCCCTTTCTCCGCGCGGACGCCGTGCCGCGCAGCTCCGCGAGCTCGCGCTCGCCCTTGCCTCCCCACACCCCGGACGTCTGCCCGGAGTGCAGCGCGTACGTGAGGCACTGCCGCATCACGGGGCAGCGCCGGCAGATCCGTTTGGCCTCCTCCTGCTCACGTTCGGCCGGTCCAGTGGTCCCGACCGGGAAGAAGAGCTCAGGGTCCTCATCGGTACACGCGGCCCGACGAGTCCAGTCCTGTCGCAGAGGTACCCATGTCATGCGCGCCGGGTGCCCGAGGCCCTGGGTCCGAAACGAAGTTTGGCGGACAGGGGGACCGGTTACACGTGGTGGTCGTGGTCCGGGCCACGCCGTGGCACCGGCCCGTGGACGCCTCAGCACGGAAGGACGCGTCATGCCCCGAGGATCGAGTGCCAAGCGCGAGCGGCAGTACGAACACATCAAGGACAGCGCCGAACAGCGCGGCGAGCCGACGAAGCGGGCGAAGGAGATCGCCGCCCGCACGGTCAACAAGGAGCGGGCCCGCAGCGGCGAGTCGAAGACGGCCTCCCGCACCTCCAAGGAGGACATGTCCTCCAGCCGCCGCGGCGGCCTGCGCTCGCACAGCGGAGCGCAGGGCCCGACCCGCGACCAGCTCTACGAAGAGGCCAAGAAGAAGAACGTGAAGGGCCGCTCGTCGATGAACAAGGCGGAGCTCTCGCGGGCCGTCGGCCGCTGACTCCCCGCGGACCGGGCGGCGCCCGCCACCGCTGTGCCCTCGTGGACCGGGCGGCGCCCGGCCCGAGGACGGCGCCGCCCGGCGGACGGCCGGCCCCTCGGGGAAGCCGCCTCAGCCGCCCGGCCGGGCGGCCGGCGGTGCGCGGAACCGGCCGGGTCAGCCCTTCAGGGCCCCGGGTCAGCCCTTCAGGGCCGCCGAGACCTCCGCCGCCCACCGCCACGGCTGCGCCGTACCGCCCGGCTGGGAGTTGAAGTACTCCCAGCCCATGACGCCGCCCATCTGCGGGTACCTGGCGACCAGGCTGCGGATGGTGGACTTCAGGCGGGCGACGTCCACATAGCCGCTGCCGCCGTTCGACGGGTCGGTGAGGGTGCCCGCGACGACCTTCGAGGCCGGGACGAGGCCGCGCCGCATGACCGCGTCGTAGCTCGACGTCGACGCCATGCTGCCCCAGCCGTTGTAGAACTGGGCGTTGAACCAGGCGATGTCGCCGCCCCGGTCGCGGTACAGGCGCTCGTAGTTGAAGCCGGAGAGGTTGCCGCCGCCGCTGAGCGCGCTGCCCACCGGCGCCAGCGTGATGAGGAAGCCGGGGCCGAAGTCGCGGCGCAGGGCGTCGATGACCCGCTCGATGCCCGCGAGGGACATCCGCTCCTCGACGTCCAGGTCGACGCCGTCGAGCCCGTACCGGCGTACGAAGTCCCGCAGCAGCGGGTAGTACGTGTCGAACTCCGTGTCGAGCCGGGTGAAGCTGCCCGGCGCCGCGCCGCCCACCATCGCGAGCACGTGCACGCCCTGGCCCTGCAGCGTCTTCAGGTCGCGCCACATCCGGTCGTACTTCGCGGCGCTCGGCGGGTCGTCGTTCACGTGCACCGGCGCGTAGGGGCCGTTGACGTCGTTGAGGTGCACCGCGGCGACGATGACGTCGGTCACGCCCGTGCGCTGCGCGGTCAGGTTCAGCGGCGAGACGTACGTGCCGTTCGTGTACTGCGTCTGGTAGTAGACGACCACGCGCCTGCTCGCGGCGGCGCGCGGGGCGGCGTGCGCGGTGGCGGCGGCGCCCGCCGTGAGCGCGAGGGCGCCGAGAAGTACCGAGCGTCTTTTCATGCGGAACTCTCCTCCGTGTGCAGCGCGTCGGCGGCCGGGCGGCCGCGGGCGCCCGGCGACCGGGAAAGACCTGGTCAGCGGGCGGGGCCGGCCCCGGCCGTGGCCGCTGACCAGGTGATCGGGGGCCCTGGTCGAGGCCGCCGTCATTCTGACGACGGAGGAGAGGCGCGGGCTAGGGTTCGGCGGGAACTAATGCGCTTTAGTTGGGCGTGGGAGAGTGGTGGGAGCGAGCGGAGGCGGGCCGGGCAGGCACCCGGCCTGCTGCCCCCCCCGGAACGCCGGGAGGGCGCGTGGCGGGCGCGTACCGCCCGACATGCGCCCTCCCGGGCACGGCAGTCCCGCAGACCTACGCCACCGGCCCCGTCGGCTCCATCGACTCCGTCGCCTCGGTCGGCCCGCCGGTCAGCGCCGCGGCCAGCCGCAGATGGGGAGCGGCCTCCGCGTCCCGGCCCTGGCGCTCCAGGGTGCGGCCCAGCATGAGGCGGGCGTAGCTCTCCACCGGGTCGCGCTCCAGGACGGCGCGCAGCTCGGTCTCGGCGCGGCGGAGCTGGGCCGAGTGGTAGTAGGCGCGGGCGAGCAACAGGCGCGGGGCGACCTGCTCGGGCACCTCGTCCGCCAGCGGGGCGAGGATGCGCGCCGCCGTGGCGTACTCCTTGGCGTCGAAGAACTGCCGCGCACGCTCCCAGCGGTCGGCCGCGGTTCCGTGGTCGTAGTACGTGATGTTCACTGCTGCCTCCTTGCCGCCTCCAACAGACCGCGTTTGTTGAATATTCCACTACACGTCGCCGCGGTGCTGCCGTCCCGCCGCCGCTCACCGGCGGGACGGCCAGGACGGCCTGGGACGGGCGGGGACGGCCCGGGACGGCCCGGGGTCTGGTCGAGCGGCGACGGTCGGCGGGCGGATGCTGACGCGGGGCCCCACCGGGGCTAGGTTGTGCGGCATGAGCAATCTTGATCGTGAGGCGGTGCCGTCCCCGTGCGGCGGCCGCGGGTTCGTCGTCGCGGAGCCCGTGCGGGAACTCCTCAGCCCGAAGAGCGTGAAGCTGGGCGAGTCCACCGAGGTGCGCCGACTCCTGCCGAACCTGGGCCGCCGCATGGTCGGCGCCTGGTGCTTCGTCGATCACTACGGGCCGGACGACATCGCCGAGGAACCCGGTATGCAGGTGCCGCCGCACCCGCACATGGGCCTGCAGACGGTGAGCTGGCTGCACGAGGGTGAGGTGCTGCACCGCGACAGCACGGGCAGCCTCCAGACGATCCGCCCGCGCGAGCTGGGCCTGATGACGTCGGGCCGGGCCATCTCGCACTCCGAGGAGAGCCCCAAGGCGCACGCCCGGTTCCTGCACGGGGCGCAATTGTGGGTGGCGCTGCCTGACGCCCACCGGCACACCGAGCCGCACTTCGAGCACCACGCCGACCTGCCGGTCGTCACCGCCCCTGGCCTGCGCGCCACGCTGCTGCTCGGCTCCCTCGACGGCGCCGCCTCGCCCGGCGCGACGTACACGCCGATCGTCGGCGCGGACCTGGCCCTCGCGCGGGGAGCGGACGTCCGCCTGCCGCTCGAACCCGACTTCGAGTACGCCGTCCTGTCCATGTCCGGCGAGGCCCACGTGGACGGTGTGCCGGTACTCCCCGGCTCCATGCTCTACCTGGGCTGCGGCCGGACCGAACTCCCCCTGCGCGCCGCCTCCGACGCGGGCCTCATGCTCCTGGGCGGCGAGCCGTTCGAGGAGGAGCTGGTCATGTGGTGGAACTTCATCGGCCGCACCCAGCAGGACATCGAGCAGGCCCGCACCGACTGGATGACGGGCACCCGCTTCGGCGAGGTGAAGGGCTACGCCGGCGCCCCGCTCCCCGCCCCGGAGCTGCCGCCGGTGCCGCTGAAGGCGCGGGGGAGGGTGCGCTGACCTGCAGGGACAATGATCGACGACGGCTCAGGGCGAAGGGCGAGGGTATACCGGTGCAGCGGTAGTCGCTCCTCTCAGGAAGTCGCCCTACTCGCCTGCCGGTGACCGTAGCGGTGTCGCACCAGAACCCAATCTGAGGCGGCCGCGGTCGGCGGCAACCGGACTCATGCCGACTGGCCCGGACTGGCCGCGGTGCGCGATCGACTCCGTCAGCGTCCGCGCCTCCACAGCGAGCAACTGACGGGACCCCATCCCGGCCGAGCGCGGCAAGAACCAATCGGCGATGCATCTCAAGCTACTGAGCGCCCGGCACTTGAGCACAGGAGGGGAGCCGGAGGCGGCGGGGGCGTTGTCACGCGGTGCTCGTGGGCGTGGTGTCGGCCGACGCAAGGCGGGGAGGGGAATGTTCATCAGTTGTTGAGATTTGTAAGTGCCATGTCATGTTGGCTGTACTGAGAAGGCTTGAATGTATGCCATCGTGGCGTATTCGCTGCCGAGATGAGGGCCGCTTCAGCAAAGGCACTGGCGCCGCGTGTGATCGATGGGCGGCAGAGCCCTCCACGCAGGGACTGGCTCCGGCACGCGGGGGCGTGAGGCCGCGGCTGCGTGGCGGCTCCGCCGGCTGGGTCCGGATTGCGGTGGGCGTGCGTGGGTCTTCCGAAACCAAGTTCCGTTTCTGCGGCGGGGTTTGGGCGTGCAGCAGGAGATGCTCGCCCCGTACCACCACTTGCTGACGACTGTCCCAGTTCGGGGCGTGCTCGTGAAGCCGGCCCGGGGTCTCGCATGCCCCCGAGGCTTTCCAGGCGCAGTGGCCGCGGGGTGCCGAGGCAGTCCCACGGTGCCCGCCATCGGGCTCACCTGACGCAATGTGCGCAATTGCAAATTGATGCATTCGATGATAGCATTTTGAAACGGGTTTGACTGCATGACTTTTGCATGGGTGGAGCGGGGGGTTATGGAGATCAAGGTTCTCGGGCGTCTTTGCGTCATGGCGGGGGAGAAGTGCACCGTTCCGGCGGACCAGGAAGTGTGCCGGGTGCTGGCCCTGCTCGCTCTCAACGCCGACCAGGTCGTGCCTACATGTCTCATCGCTCAGGAGCTGTGGCCGAAAGGGCCTTTGCCGAAGGCCGATTCCCAGGTCGTGACCTACGTCGCCTTCATCCGGGAGCTGCTGATGGCGATGTTGCGGGAGGGGGAGGGCGTACGTGGGCGCGAAGCGAGCGGTGGAGACCTGCTGATCTCCGCCCCGGGCGGCTACAGGCTGGACAGCAGAGGGTGGGACCTTGACGCTCGTCGCTTCGAGCGTGACCTCGGTGCGGGATACCGAGCGATGGCCACCGGGGAAGCCGGTCAGGCCGCAGAGCGGCTGCACGCCGCACTGTCTGTGTGGCAGGGGGAGGTGCTGGCAGGACTGCCGCACGGTGTGGGGCTTCGGTCCCATGTCGCACGGCTCCAGCGAGCCAGGGCGGATGCCTTGGAGCAGTGGGCGGGGATCGAGTTGCAACTGGGCCGGCATCGTGAACGGCTCGCCGAGCTGAGCGACCTTGCCACCCGGTATCCTTCCCACCAAGGGTTGTACCGGCACTACATCCGGGCTTTGGTGCGTTGTGGCCGACTGGCCGACGCACTCCAAGCCTACGAACGTCTGGATGCGGCTCTGCGTGAATGCGGCACGGAGATGTCTCTCCCACTGCGTCGGCTCGGACGCCGGATCGCGGTGGCCGCCGACGAGCTCCGTCACCCGCTCCTGGCGGTCGGTTGACCGCGCAGGGCTGGGGACACGCCGGGCGCGCAACCACAGTCTCGGACGGCCGAGTCCCCGGCCGGTCAGTTGTTACCGGTGCCGGGCTGAGTGAAGTCGCGGGCACCGTGCAGCCACGACACTTTGTCGTACATATCCTTGACCGACAGCGATCGCAGCATCGCGTTGCGTGCCTTGGCCGCGTCGCCCGCCGGATGGTACAGCTGGGCGCCCATCTCGCGAGCGAGCAACTGCGTCCGGCCGGCGCGCTCACGCCGCTCGGCATTGAACGTCCTCAGCTGCCGGACCAAGTCGGCACCGCCGCCACCATCGAGCAGGTCCCCAAGGACGACCGCGTCTTCCAGTGCCTGGCAGGCGCCTTGGGCCGCGTACTGCAACATCGGGTGGGCGGCGTCGCCCATGAGGACAACGCGGCCGTCGACCCAGTCGTCAACAGGATCCCGGTCGCACAGAACCCACTCACGCCAACTCTCACCGAGTTCGAGGAGGCGTCGGGCTGTTGGGCAAAGCCCCGGGAAGCGGTCGAGGACGTGTGCCCGCTCGACCGGGCGGCCCGCCACCGCCTCACGGGCGCCGTCGTCCCGGGTCGCTGCGAGGTTCAGGTACTCGCCGCCGGCGATGATGTAGTGGACGAAGTGCCATTGTGGGCCAGCCCACAGGGTCACAGCGTTCCAGCGCAGTTCCTCCGGTACTTTCTCGATCGGAATCACGGACCGGTAGATGGTGTGCCCGGAGACGCGGGGTTCGCCGTCCGCGAGCGCCTGGCGGCGTACGGCCGAGCGGATGCCATCGGCCCCCACGAGGACATCTCCCGTGAATTGCCGACCGTCCGCCGTGTCCACGGTGATGCTGTCGGCGTCCTGTGCATATCGGTCTACGGTGGCGCCACCGAACAGTTCCAGGGTGTCGGCAGCCTGGCAAGCGGCGAGCAGCGGCTGATACACATCCCCTCGATGCACCACGGCGTAAGGGTTGCCGAATCGTTCACGGTAGGCACTGGTGAGCGGCATGACGGCTATTCGTTCATTGGTTGTGCCATCCATGAAGCGCAGTTCGTCGATGAACACGGCGCGTGCTCGTACTTGCTTCCCGACGCCCAGCAGGTCCAATGCGTGGAAGGCATTCGGTCCCAGCTGGATGCCCGCACCGATCTCGGCGAAACTACTGCGGCGCTCAAGCACGACGGCGTGGTGCCCACGACGGACGAGGGACACTGCGGTGGCGAGTCCGCCGATACCGCCCCCTGCGATGAGTATCCGAGCCATCTTGCTCCTGGTGTCCCTTCTCGCTGCGCGCCCTGTGTCGAGCCGCTATCCAGCCACGGGAGTGCGCACGAGGCAACGCCACTCAGGACACTTCGTCATAACAATGCTTACTTGGTCAGATCGGCTCGCTGTATCTGCGCCACCTACGCCCCACATTTCCGGGAGCGCTCTCTTCCCAGAACCCACTCGCCGGACCGCCTGGCCGGCTCGCGGCGGCTCGCCTCTGGCGACCACAGGTGCGGGCCTGTGGCCGAGAACGTGTCCAGAGGGTGTGCAGCCGGGACCTGGCCCTCACGGGGCGGGGCTTCATCGCTCTAGTCTGCAGCGAGTTCAGCAATGCGCATTGCCTTTCGAATGCTGGGAAACCTACTGGGGGAAGGTGCCCTCGTGTCTGATGCGGCGTCACTGCATACTTACGCCTTGTCAATCCTTGAGCTGTTGGCGCATGAAGCGCCTGCCGACGAGATCGAGAACCTCCTGCACGCGGCCCTTGACGCCTCACCAAATCCCGAGCAGTCGGCGTATTTGGAACGGGCCTCTCAGTTAGGTCTGGAGGTTTTGGCACTGTTCAGCCAGCGACAGAAGCGGGAGGCGGATATGGCGGCTCTCATCGACACGGCACGTGACTTGACCTACCCGCATGACCTCGACAGCCTGCTGCGCGTGATCATCCGCCAGGCCCGTCGGCTGCTGGGCTTCGACATGACGTACATCGCCCTTCAGGACGAGAACGGGGGCGGATGGCACATCCGGATGTCCGAAGGAGAGACTGCCGACCTGCATATCGGGCTCCAGGTTGAGCCCGGCTACGGCTTCGGTCACGCACTCAAACGCAATGCCGCGTTCTGGACCCCGGATTACCTCAGGGACGGGCGCATTCAACACACCAAGCGCATGGACGATGTGGTGCGAGGCGAGGGGCAGCGCGCCATACTGGCCGTACCGCTGCATCGCGGCGGTACACCCTTCGGTGGCCTGTACGGCTCCGACCGCGCCGTGCGCCACTTCTCCCCCCACGAGGCCGGCCTCCTGCGCATTTTGGCCGACTTGGCGGCTGTCGCCATCGACAAGTCCTGGGTACTTGATCAGGCACGTGCGGATGTCGACGACTTGGAAGACGACGCCCATCAAGCCCGGCTGCAAGTGGCGCGGATGCGAGGCCTGCTCGAGGCGGAACGGCGGCTGATCGGGCTGGTGCTCGGCAGTGGAGACGTGTCCGCCGTCACCGTGGCTGCCAGTGACGCTCTGGACAGCGTTCTCGTCGTCCGGGACACCTCGGGTCAAACCATCACCGCAACGGGCGACATACCGGACCTGGATGAACGGAGTGTCGCCAGGGCTCTGCTGGATGCCCAAGCAGGCAACTGTCCAGTGGCAGCGGAGAACGGGGTCCGGATCGCTCCGCTTCAGGCCAGTGGAGAGAACCTGGGGTCGCTGTTTGTGCATCCGCGTGAGGCGCTGACGCCGGAGGACGAGCAGTTGCTGCAGCTTGTCGCACAGTGCCTCACGATCACCATGCTGCTGCAGCGGCGCGCGGTCGTTGTCGGAGGCCCCGTGCGAGACGAACTCCTCGATGACCTGCTGGCGGATCCGCCGAGCCATTCGCAGCGCCACCTCGTGGACCGGGCGGCGCGTTTGAGTATCGATCTGGCTGAACCACACGTCGTGGTGGTAGCGCGTCCTGAGGGCGGAGAGCAGGGCAGGGCCGGGGTCTGGGCCGCTTCGTACGCGCATCGCCTGAACGGACTCAAGGGAGTGCTTTCCGGTTGTGTCGTGCTCCTGTTGTCCGGCAATGACGCGTCGGATGCGGCCAAGCGAGTCTCGGCCGAGCTGTCATCGCTCCTCAGTAACCCGGTGACAGTGGCCGCCGCCGGGCCAACACGTGGCGCGACCGATGCCGGACGCGTATACCGGGAGGCGATGCGCTGCCTGGACGTTGTCACCTTGTTGCAGGGCAACGGGGCGACGGCCGCTCTCGACGACCTCGGCTTCCTTGGCCTGCTGCTCTCCGACGACCGGGACATCGACGGCTTCATCGACTCCATCCTCGGGCCCGTGCTGGCCTACGACAGCGAGCGCCTCACCGGGCTCGCCCGGACACTGCAGGCATACTTCGAAGCGGACCGCAGTCCTACCCACGCCGCAGACGTGCTTCACGTGCACCCCAATACGGTTTCCCGGCGCCTGGAACGCATCACTGAACTCCTCGGCCCGGAATGGCAGAAGCCGCAGCAGGCGCTGGAGCTGCAGCTGGCGCTCAGGCTTCAGCAGAGCCGCAGTGCCCTGCGCACGCAGGGACGCACCGCGTCGCAGTCCGACGGAGACCTGTGAGGCGTGTCCCAGCCGCAGGACACGCCGCACAGGTCGGGGTGTTCTCGCTTCCAGCGCCGCTCCACGGCCCGCCGGCGACGACGTACCCCGGAGTTTGTTCAAGAGTTCGGACACAGAAACCGCACCCTCGGCCTCTCGACCTCGGAGAAGCGGTCCACGACCTCGTCGCGAAGGAAGCCGTGTGGCGACTGCACGGTCCGCGCGGGTCGCTGTCAGGTCCCACCGGACCGCTGCCGCATGGACGGCCGCACCACCCCGGTCAGCAGATCGCGGATGATGCGAGGGCCATCCCGGGTGAGCACCGACTCGGCGTGGAACTGTACGGAGGCGAAACGGCTACCACGTAGCGCGTGAATCTCACCGGACTTCGGGTCGCGGCTCACCTCGACGGTTCCGGCGGCCGGGTGCTGGAACCAGTCAAGATCGCTTCGGGCCGCGAAGGCGTTGTAGAACCCCACCCGCTCGGTACGGCCGAACAAGGAGATCTCGCGCTGTACGCCTTGGTGGGGAACCGGACGGCGGACCACAGCGAGGCCCAGCAATGAGCTGAGTACCTGATGGCTGAGACACACCGCCAGAAAGGGTTGTCGTTCGTCCAGCAACTGGGAGGCGAGAGCCCGCAGATACGCGACCTTCGGGTGCCGGGCGTCGCAAGGGTCACCGGGCCCCGGGCCCATGACGACGAGGTCGTGGGCCCGCAGGTCATGGTCCTCGTCGAATCGCCGTACGATCACCTCGGGCCCCATGGCGCGCAGTTGTTGGGCAATCATCGCCGTGAAGGTGTCCTCGGCGTCGATGACCAGGACCCTGCGTGCGGCGAGTTCATCGACACCGTGCGCGCGTCCATCCGGTTCCCGCTGCCAGAAGTCGGCGATGCCGTCGTTGCGCCGGCCGAGTGCTGTGCGTACGTCCGGGTGGTCGGCGAACCGGGTGTGGGGGCCTTCCCCGAGCGCGGCCAGCAGTCCCGCAGCCTTGGCATGGGTTTCGCGGACTTCGGAGTCCGGATTGGAGTGGCGCACCAGTGTTGCTCCGACACCGATCCTCAGCAGGCCCGCGGCCGAGATGTCCGCGGTCCGGATCAGGATGGCGGAGTCGAGGACCTGGGCACCGGAGACGTCCCGGCCGATCAGCGCGGCCACACCGCTGTAGTAACCGCGTCCGGTCGGCTCGTGGCGGCTGATCACCTTGGCGGCGTTCTCCAGCGGGGAGCCGGTCACGGTCGGAGCGAACAGGGTCTCGCGCAGGATGTCACGGACATCGCGGTCGGTGCGGCCCTCGATGAGGTATTCAGTGTGCGCCAGCCGTGCCATCTCCTTGAGGTGCGGACCCACCACCCGGCCGCCCGACGGGCAGATCCGGGCCATCATCTTCAACTCCTCATCCAGGACCATATACAGCTCGTCGGCCTCCTTACGGTCGGAAAGGAAGGCCAACAGCCCCTGCAGAGTGGGACCGTTCGCCGGATACCGGTAGGTGCCGCTGATGGGGTTCATCACCGCCGTACCGTCACGGACGCTGATGTGGCGCTCCGGTGTGGCGCCTACGAAGGTGCGATCACCCGTGTGTATCAGAAACGTCCAGTACGCCCCGGCTTCGCGTTCGAGCAGCTTTCGGAAGAAGGCCAGTGCCGTGCTCACGGAGAAATCAGGCAAATGTGCGGTGAAGGATCGCTTGATGACAAAGTTGGCCCCCTCGCCGGTACCGATCTCGTCGGCGATGACGCGGCGCACGATGTCCGCGTAATCGCTATCGGACACATTGAACCCGGCATGGTCCACTTTTACGGGGGTATGGGGGAGCCGCGACAGCGCCTGATCGAGCGGGAGCGCCTGCTGGGCGCGCACGCGATGGACCATCAGCGGCTCACCGTCGTCGTGGACAGCGAAACCACGCTCGGCGATCTGACGGTAAGGAATGAGGGCCAGCAGTTCATGGCCGCCATCGGGGCCATGGGCCGGTACGGGAAGGTCGGCCAGCGAAGTGCATTGCGTGGCGTCGGTCAGCAGCACTTCCAGGGTTCCTCGGCCGACGGTCTCGGGGCGGTGCAGGAGGGCGAAAGCCTCGGACGAGCCGTCAAGAACCTGGTGCAGCACGTCGGATGTGCCGCGGTGTGGTGGCATGAGGATCCTTAGCGGGTCATTAGCGGGTCAGAGGTCCACGGAACGGGGAGCCGAACCGGGCCGGGCCGTGTCGAGTGCGTCGATCACGGACTTGGTGGCGACGACTCGGGCACAGCGCTGTGCCGCGTAGTCGAGGGCAAGGCGGTGGTAGGCGGCGGAGAAGTCGCCGACGGCGTCAGCCACCACGAAGGACTGGATGTCATGGGTGAAGGCGTCGACCGCTGTCATGAGTACGCCGATGTGGGCGTACACGCCACAGATGACGAGCTGGTCCCGTCCGTGGGCACGCATGCGTCGCAGCAGCTCGGACTTGAAGAAGGCACTGTAACGCCACTTCGTCAGGACCCAGTCGCCGTCGTCCGGCGCCAGGGGGCGGACCACCCGGCGGTGTTCGGATGAGGTACGCATACCAGGCCCCCAGAAGTCCGACAGCAGGCCTCGCTGTGCGGGTGTCATTCCGCCCGGCTGCGCGGTGTACGCGATCGGGACATCGAGCGCGGCACAGTGGCGCCGGATCAGCGCCGCATTGCGGATGAGCGCTTCACGTGGCCCGGCGTGACGCGGAAAGGCGTTGAGGAAGTACTCCTGCATGTCGTGGAGCAAGAGGACCGAACGCTGTGGATCCACCTGCCAGTCGACGGCCGAAGGCGGCAGTTCGCCCGGTTCGGGCAGGGCGTACGGTTCGATCGCGGGTATGCCGGCCATGGCGTAGGTCTCCTTTCTAGACGCCGAGGGTCGCCCCACCGTCGACGGTGAGGGAATGCAGGGTGATGTGTCCCGCCTCCTCCGAGAGCAGGAAGGCCACAGCCTGGGCGACGTCTTCGGGCTGAGCGACCTTGCCCAACGGGATGCCGACCCGGTACGCCTCCGGAGTACCGGCGACGGACACGGCCACGGCCGTGCGGGCTGAGTGCATGCCGTGCAGCATGAGGGTGTCCGTGGAACCCGGGGCCACTACGTTGCAGCGGATGTTGTGCCGTGCCAGTTCCAGTCCGAGGCACTTGGTGAACGCCGTTGCCGCCGCCTTGGAGGCGGCGTAGGCGGCCATTTCGGTCCGGGCCGTACCGGCCGCGTTGGACGCTACGGTGACGATGGCGCCGCTGCCGCGCGGGGCCATGCGGTTGGCAACGGCCCGTGAGACGAAGAACACCCCGCTGGCGTTCACCGCGAAGGTAGCCGCCCAGTCCTCGTCGGTCAGGGTCCTGGCCTCGCCCATGCGCAGCACACCGGCGGCGTTCACCAAGTGGATGATGGCGCCCAGCTCGCTCTCCACTTCATGCACCAGGCGCGCGACCTCATGACTCGAGGTGACGTCGGCCGGGTAGGCGGTCACAGGCAGTCCGTCGGCGACGAGCTTGTCGACGGCTCGGGTCAACCGGGCCGAGTCCAGGTCGACGGCGGCGACGGCGACTTCACGCTCGGCGAGCAGTCGCACCACGGCCTCACCGATGCCGCCTGCTGCTCCGGTGACGAGAGCCACTGTCCGCTTCATATGGGTGCCCCTTCTGTCGTGTGGAGTGGGCCGAGACATCAGCCGCGCCATGCCGAGACGACCTCGACCGCTTGCTGCGGGTTCAGGCGCGGGTCGCAGAAGCTGAGGTACTTCTCGCCGAGCCGTGCGACGCCGGACGCGTCACGGACGCATTCGGTGACGGCTTCCGGGGTGGTTTCCAGGTGCAGGCCCGCGGCGACACCGCCATTGGTGGCGACGGCATACTGGAAGCACTCGAGTTCCCGGACAGCGGTCGCGACGAAGCGGGTCTTCAGTCCCTCGGGGCCGGTGACCGTGTTGCCGTGCAGGGGGTCGGACAGCCAGAGGACCGGGTGACCGGTGTCGACCACCGCCCTGACCAGCGGGGGCAGCCTGTGGGCCACGGTGTCCGCGCCCATCCGGACGATCAGGGTCACACGGCCGGGGTGGCGCATCGCATCGAGGCGTTCGCACAGGGCCACCAGTTCGTCAGGTGTCATGCTCGGACCGACCTTGACGGCCACCGGGTTGGAGATGGCCGCGAGCAGGGCCACGTGCGCACCGTCCAGCCTGCGGGTGCGCTCACCAACCCATGGCCAATGAGTCGAGGTGAGCAGGAGCGATCCGTCGGGTTCCCGGCGCAGTTGGGAGAGTTCGTAGTCCAGCAGCAGGGCCTCGTGGCTGGTCCATACCGGTACTTCGAGCTCCGGGCGTAGTGCGCCACCGCGCCAGCCGAGGAAGTGCACGATGTCGCTGGCGGCCCGGTACGCGGTCAGCATGTGCCGTGGGTCGGGACGGCGCATGTGCGGGTCGGGTTCCGGGCGGTTGACCATATGGCCCCGGTAGGCCGGCAGTTCCGTGCCACCGACGGTCTCCGTGGGCTTGGTGCGCGGCTTGGCGTACTGTCCCGCGATGCGTCCGACGCGCAGGACGGGCTTGCCCGAGGCGAGCTTGAGGGTGCCGGCCAGGACGTCGAGGAGTGCGGTCTTGCGCGTGACGTCGTCAGGAGTGGCCTCTGCGGGGTCCTCGGCACAGTCACCTGCCTGCAGCACGTGCAGGTGGCCGAGGGCTGTCTCCATGAGCAAGCTGCGCAGGCGGCTCACGGCGGCTGCGTCCACGAGTGCGGGCATGCGGCTCAGAGCCTGGCGGACCTGGCCGAGATGGGTGTCGTCGCCCCAGTCCGGCTGCTGGTCCGCCGGGAGGGAACGCAGATGGTCGGTGATGTCAGTCATGGAAAGCCCTTGGTTTGGGTGAACCGGTGCGATGCCCGGTGGGTGTGAGTGAGGCTCGGAAGGCGGAAGAGCCACCACGAGCGTCCGGCGGGGGTCACGGCGAGGAGGAGGTGCTCGCGGACCCCCGCCGGAGTTTCTGGCAGCCCAGACCAGGACGTATATGACTATTACGGTGAGTATGTTCGTATAGCAATAACGAGTGTTTGATTTCGTCAAGTACGACTGGATCTGATGACTCGTCATGGAAAGTGCGGGTAACAGACCCGCTGTGACGCCCGCACTACGGACGGCTGTCGCGGGGGAGGCTCCGGGCCGCCGATGCTGTCCGCGTGGTGGCAGGGCCACACGCCCCGGTGGCCGGGGTGGTGGTGCGGCCACCATCTGGCCTCAGGCCGTCAGAAGGGGAGAATTGGTGGCCGGGTCCGCGGGCCCGACCACGGCACCGGCACCGGCCAGCAGACAGGCGGCGTGCGCCACCGAAGCGAGCGTGGCGTGGCGATGCCAACCGGGGTACGAGCGCCCCTCGAAATCCAGTAGTCCCACGCGCTTCCCCGTGGTGGCGAGAGCATGTGAGACCCGCTGGGTGACCTTCGTCAGCCGCAGGAGCCCGCCCACGGGCGCCGCCAGGTCGGTGAGCCAGATGCGGGTCGGTGAACGCCACAGGTCGTCCCACTCGCCCAGGAGGTACAGTCGCCGCTCTGCCGTCACGCCGGTGCTGTGTGCGGTCCGGACCGGGACCATCACGGCAATGGATGTGCGAAGGGTGCCCTGCGCGGCGTCGTGCCATTCCACACGCCGGCCCAGTCCGCGTACGGACATGAGGAGTTGCTGCGCGGACAGCGGACCGGCACCGTAGCCGGGCATCGACCTGTCGGCCATGATCATTCTCGTGCCCGCGGGGACGCGTGCCACGAGAGGAATGTCTGCATCGGCGAAGGCCCGCAGCACCGTGGGACGGGCCCAGGCGCCGGGGGCGTCCAGCAGCACCGGCCGACGCAGCACGTTCGCTGTTCGGGTCTCGGTGACTGCGGCGACCACGCTCTGCTCCAGGGTCTCGTATGACGCACGTTCCGGTACTTCGGCGCGACGCCGCAGTCCGTCGTCACGGATCCACCGCTCGGGCAGAAGCAGCCGCCAGCTGATGGGTGTGCTCATCGCTGGTGCGGTGAGCCACACGCCCAAGGCGTGCTGCCCCCGTTTCGTCTGGCCCGTCTGCGGTACGAGGCGACGTCCCACGCCCACTGAATGCACTCCTGACTTCGGGATGGCCAGTGTCTGGACCACCCAGGCCACTGGTTCGGCGATGTCTTGGAGGTGGGAGGCGAGGGCGGCCCGTACGGGTAGCCAGTCCCAGGTGGAGCAGGCAACGAAGTGGTGCAGGCGCTGCACCGCTGATCCGCCGCCCGCGCCCGACGCGATATTGCGGACCGACTTGCGGCCCGGCGTCGTCAGCAGTCCGCGCACGTATTGCTCACCCCTTTGCCGCTGGTCCCGCCTGGGCAGGGAGGCGAACACGCGCGAGCACAGTTCGCTGACGATGTCCTCGTTCGTCGTCACGTACCTCACCGGCCCGGGGGACCGTGGGCGCGAAACCTGGTTCACGTCCGGTCCTCGATTCACCCGTGGCAGTTCGAGAGCTTCCACTACAACCTCGTCTCGCAGTCGTGCAGTCTCGATCGACTGCCTCTCAACCGTGGCTGGACGAGGTGCAGCACACGAGGTGCACCAGTCACCGAGATCTGCGGGAAAGCGGTTACCGGGCCACCGCCGCCCTTGTTGGGAGCAGCGGCGAGCTGCCCGGCGCTGGCCGCCGCCGGCGCCGGGCCGTGTACCGTCTGTGGCCTGAGCACACCGCTGGGCAGCGGTTGCGTTCGGGCCGTGACCGCAGTACGCGCGGTGCGCGCGCCCGAACGCGCAACGGCCGGCACCACGCATGACGTGGTGCCGGCCGGTGCCCGGAGAGTCGCTTGCCGGGATCAGTCCGTGTGCCGGCCTCGCCGCAGCGCCGCGGCGACCTCCACGCAGCGGGTGGCCTGGAAGCGCATCGAGGCCAGGTTGTCCTCGGTGGGGCGGGCCTCGCCATGGGCGGACACACTGCTGGCGCCGTACGGATTGCCGTTGCTCGGGGCGAACTGCACCTCGTCGGCGTACCCGGGTGGGACGATGATTGCGCCCCAGTGGTAGAAGGTGTTGTTCAGCGCGAGGATGGTCGACTCTTGCCCGCCGTGCGTGCTCGATGTCGACGTGAAGGACGACACGACCTTGTCGACCAGCGCGCCCTGCGCCCATAGGCCCCCCGTGGTGTCGATGAACTGTTTGAGTTGGGCGGCCGGGAGGCCGAAGCGGGTCGGGCTGCCGAAGAGGATGACGTCAGCCCACGTCAGGTCGTCGAGCGAGGCGGGCTCTATGTTCTTGGTGGCTTCGTGATGGGCCGTCCACCCGGGATTCGCCGCGATGGCCTCTGCCGGAGCCAGCTCGGCCACCCTGCGGAGCCGGACCTCGGCCCCTGCCTTCTCGGCGGCCGTGGCTGCTGCGACTGCTAGTTCGTGGACCTGCCCGGTGGACGAATAGTAGATGACGGCGGCGTTCGTCACGTTTTCTTGCTCCTCACTCAGGAAGTGCGGGTGCCCGGGTGGCCGGGCCGGACGGTCGCGGCTGAGTGTCGCAGCGCGCCGTCGGTGCCGCAAAGCTCCGAAAAGGACTTGGTCACGTACGCCGTGATGGCGCAGGCTCGAGACCTACGCCTGCGACCGGCACGTTCTGGTGCTCGCGACGCGTCGGTGTCCGCGCACGTGCTTCCCGGCCGCAGCGGGCACCTGACGAAGTGGGGAGTGCGGCATTGCCCGGTTCTTCCCGGGCTCGGCACGCTCGGGCGCATGTCTCGATTTGACAGGACCAACGCAGTACTGGGCCGCCGGACCCTGTTGGCCACCTCTCTCTGTGCGGCGGGCGCCGGGGTCGTGGGCGCCGCGGGGTCGGCCGCTTCGGCACCGCTGTTCGGTCGGGCCGCCCGCGCGCGCAGCGCTACTGTCCGGACCACCTCCGGCTTGGTGTCTGGGAGGCCCTCCGGGCAGCTGCTCGCCTTCCGCGGCGTTCCGTACGCCCAAGCACCCACAGGGAGCCTGAGGTTTGGATCGCCCCGGCCGCCTCGGCCGTGGTCCGGCGCACGCGATGCCACCCGGTTCGGCCCTCCTTCGTACCAGTCGGCGATGCCTGGCAGTAGTGAAGACTCGCTGTACGCCAACATCTGGACGCCCGGGGTGAAGGGTTCGCGACCGGTACTCGTCTACATCCACGGCGGCGGCTGGTTCGTTGGCGCGGGTAGCGACCCCGTGTACGACGGAGAACGGCTCGCCCACCGCGGTGACCTGGTCGTTGTTACCTTCAACTACCGTTTGGGCGCGCTGGGTTGGGGGCTGCATGAAGACCTGGTCGACCCGGTCACGGGATCCTTCGCCAACTGGGGCCTGCAGGACCAGGCGGCCCTGCTCCGCTGGGTGCGGGCCAACGCCGAGGCATTCGGAGGCGACCCGGACAACATCACGCTCTGCGGTACGTCCGCCGGCGGTTCGAGCGCATGGCAGTTGGCCCTCGTGCCCGAGCTTCAGTCCGTCATCAGGCGGATCGTACCGATCAGCGCGGCACACGCCTGGAGTCCCGCGATGAGTCTCACCCCGGAGGACGCCACGGAGGCGTACGAGAGGATCGCGCACAGACTCGGCACCACGGTCCGAGGGCTGCGGCAGGTGGACGCCGCCGCACTGAAGGACTCCTGGGAGGCGCTGTTCACGGGCTCTCCCGACCGTCGTCCGCTGCGCAGCGGACGGGAGTACCGCGGGCCCGTCGTCGATGGCGCATGGGTACCCGCCCACGACCACGAGCGCCCCACCCCCTCGATGCCGGTCCTCTCCGTCCACACTCGCACCGAGGGCTCCTTCTTCACCGGGCCGGGCTCTCCCGCCCCGTCGCCCATACCCACCGACGAGACGGAGCTGCGTACCGCTGTACGCGCCAGCCTGCTGAAGGGGATGGATGAGGTGCCCGATGCGTTGGCAGAGCGGTGCATCGCCGAGTACCGCTCGGCCGCGATCACTGAAGGGCTGCCGGACGATCCCTTGTCCCTGTGGACCGAGGTCTGGGGCGACAGCCTCTTCCGCCGCCCGGTCATCCGGTTCGCCGAGCGGCACGCCCGCACCGGCACCTCGCCGGTCTACGTCATGGACTTCGCTCACCCGGTGCTACCGCCGCACTTCGGCACCCCGCATGAGGCCACTTCCCGCTTTCTGTTCGGGACCCACCGACTACCGGAACAGGCTCCCGTGTACGGAGACGGACCCCTGGAACGGCGCGTCAGCGACACGTTCATCGACCTGGTTGCCTCGTTCGCACGCGGCGCCGTCCCCATGGCGGCCCACGTGCCGGACTGGCCCGCCTTCGCGCCCGGCCGTGCCACAGTCCTGATCCTCGGCGGGAAGCAGGTGGCACGGATCGCGAGTATGCCCAAGCAGCGCCAGCTGCGCTTCTGGGACGAGGCCGGATGGGGACCGCACATCTGATCCGCCGCCGAGCCCGCACCCCGCGCGAGCACGCCGAACACTTACGAGAGGGGACGATCCATCCATGTGCGGTCTTGCCGGATGGCTGAGCTACGAGCGTGACCTGACCCCGCACACCTCCACCGCCGCCGCGATGAACGCCACCCTGGAGTGTCGCGGCCCTGACTCCCACGGCGTGTGGGGTTCTCCGCGCGTCCTGCTGACCCACCGCCGTCTGGCCGTCATCGACCTCGACGGCGGTAAGCAGCCGATGGGGGCAGGCCCGGGACCCGGGGAGCCGGTGATCACGTATACCGGCGAGACGTACAACTACCGGGAAGTGCGCGAGAAACTCCGCGGACTCGGTCACACGTTCCGCACCGAATCCGACACAGAGGTGGTGCTGCGCGCGTACCTGGAGTGGGGCGTGGCGTTCGCCGAGCAACTGACCGGCATCTACGCGATGGCTGTCTGGGACCCGCGCACCGAGGAGCTACTGCTGGTGCGCGACCGTATGGGAGTCAAACCCCTGTACTACTGGGCAACGGCCGACGGAGTGATCTTCGGCTCCGAGCCCAAGGCGATCCTCGCTCACCCCGGTACCAAGGCCGTCGTCGACGCTGAAGGGCTGCGTGAGGTATTCGGCATCGTCAAGACTCCCGGCCACGCTGTCTTCCGCGGGATGAAGGAGGTCAAGCCCGGAACCGTGCTTCGCTTCACGTGCTCCCGCAGTGAGGAGTTCCGGTACTGGCGGCTTACGGCACGTGAGCACACCGATGACTTCGGCACCACGGTCGCCCGCGTGCGCACGCTCCTGGAAGAGATCGTCTCGAGCCAGTTAGTCGCCGACGTCACGGTGGGCACACTGCTGTCCGGCGGCCTCGACTCCAGCGCCGTCACCGCCTTGGCGGCGCGGGTCCTGGCCCGCGGTGGTGCCGATAAGCAGCGCGGGGGACCGGTGCTGGCCTTCTCGGTGGACTACAGGGGGCTCGGTGAGCGGTTCAAGGCCAACGGCCAGTGGGCTGACCCCGACACACCGTTCGCTGTCGAGGTGGCCCGGCACGTCGGCGCGGAGCATGTGATCGTCGAGCTTGACAACGCCGACGTACTCGCCGACGAAGTGCGCGACCAGGTGCTGCGCGCACAGGATCTGCCCGTGTCCACGGGGGACATGGAGTACTCGCTTCTTCTGTTGTGCCGGGCCTTGAAGGAGCAGATGACGGTAGCGCTGTCCGGTGAAGCCGCGGACGAGCTGTTCGGCGGTTACACCTGGTTCCACGACCGTGAGGCGGTGGAAGCCGATACCTTCCCCTGGCACCACCCCTTCGAGAAGGCAGGGGGCATCGGGGCGCTGCGTACCATCGGTCTGTGGGGTCGTCTGGGGCTGACCGAGTACGTGAAGCAGCGTTACACGGAGGCACTGGAAGAGGTCCCCCGCCTCGCGGGCGAGGGCGGGTTGCAGGAGCGCATGCGGGAGCTGACGTACCTGAACTTGACCCGTTGGGAGAACTTCCTGCTGGACCGCAAGGACCGCATCTCGATGGCGGCGGCTCTGGAGGTGCGTGTGCCTTTCACTGACCACCGCCTGGTGGAGTACGTGTACAACGTGCCGTGGGAGATGAAGAGTTTCGACGGCCGCGAGAAGAGCTTGCTGCGGGCCGCCATGGGCGGGGTGCTGCCGGATGCGGTCCTGAACCGCAAGAAGAGCCCGTACCCGTCCACGCAGGACGCCGACTACGAACATGCGCTGCGTCAGCGTCTTGAGGCGGTGGTCGCCGTCGACGACGCGCCGGTACTGCGCCTTGCCTCCCGTGCGGAGATCCACCGACTGCTGGACGCGCCGGAGGGCAGTTACTCCATGGGCGGTCCCTGGAGTGCGCGTGCCGTGCTGGAGCGTCTCGTCGAGTTCGACCGCTGGGTCAGGGCGTACGGGGTGCACGTTGCGCTCTGACCGGTGCCTCTGCGCCGGCGCTTCGGGGCCTGTCGGCTGAACGACGGGCCCCGGCGCGGGCCTCATTCGTGCGGGGTGGAGCGCTGCGCCCGCAAGGCGGAGGCCAGGGCGCGCAACGCCGGGGCAGCGGCGGACAATGCGGCGCGCTCGTCCCGTGAGAGCGTCGCCAGGGAGTCCGCGAAGATTTCGGCCCAGGCCTGCTCGATCATGGCCATGCCCTGGGTGGCCGCCATGGTCGGAAAGAGCTGGACCGCGCGACGGTCGTGCGGGTCCGGTTGCCGGCGGATCAGGCCTTGCGCCACCAAGCCCCGCACGGTCGTGCTGACGTTGCTGGCGTGCATCCCCAGCTCCTGGGCGAGGGAGCCGACCCCGACGCCTGGTGAGTCCAGGACCTGCCGTAGTACCTCCAGATCCGCCAAGGGCAGCGGAGGCAGTCCGGCCTCGATGCTGCCGCGCAGCCGGAGCACACGCCCGAGTGCGTGGAGCGTCGGGGTCAGGTCTCTGGCCTCGCGCACGAGTCCTTCGTCGCCTGCTGCATCGTTCGCGTTCATGCGGAGATGCTAGCGGTAGTTATAAGTATATAGCTATAATGAAGTCGTTTGCCCTTCGACGCAGCCTGGAGCGCCAGATGACCTCACCACCCACCAGCCCGGCGAAACCGGCCGTGCTGCTCACCGCGACACTGGCTCTACTGTCGTTCGTCATGCCGCTCGCCACGGACATGTACCTTCCGGCCTTTCCGAAGCTGGCCGACGAGTTCGGTACTGACGCGTCCGGCGTCCAGCTGACCTTGACCGCCTTCCTCTTGGGGCAGGCACTGGGGCAACTGGTGTTCGGCCCGTTCTCCGACCGCTACGGGCGCCGCAGGCCGATCCTTCTGGGAGCCGCGGTATGCACCGTGGCCACAGCGCTGTGCGCGATGGCGCCCAACCTAGGGGTCCTGATCGCACTGCGTTTCGTGACGGGTTTCAGCGGTGCGGCCGGTCTCGTGGTGGGCCGTGCCGTTGTTTCGGACGTCGCGACCGGTGCGGCCGCGGCTCGGCTGTTCGGGGTGCTGATGGCCCTTGGCGGCATTGCTCCGATCGTGGCTCCGTTGGCCGGCGGCGCCGTCGTGGGCCATCTCGGGGGCTGGCGGGGTGTGTTCTGGGTCCTGGCGGGGATCTCACTGCTGGTGTTCCTCGCCACGATGTGTGGTGTCCCCGAGACTCTTCCCAAGGAGCGGCGCCGGTCGGGCGGTGCTGCGGCCACCTTGCAGGACGCGCGGTCCGTGCTCAGTGATCGCGTCTACGTGGGCTACATGCTCGCCTTCGTGTTCGGCTTCGGCGCGCTGTTCTGCTACATCTCGGGATCCGCGTTCCTGCTCCAGAACGTTCTCGACTTCACCGTGGGGGAGGCGTCCGTCGCCTTCTCGGTAGGTGCCCTCACCGCCACCCTCTCCAGCACCGTCAACACCAGACTGGTCAGCCACTACCCTCCGAGGTTGCTGCTGCGGATCGGGCTGGCCGCCATGCTCGCCGCCACCACGGCGGCGCTTCTGGTGACCGTTGCCGGCCAGCTCAACCGCGTTCTCGCCCTCGGATTGATCGGTATCGCCTTCCTGGGCCTCGGCCAGGTCTTCGGCACCGCTACGGCGCTCGCCATCGAGCGGGTCCCGCACGCGGCCGGGACCGGCTCGGCCGTGCTCGGCGCCCTGCAGGGCGTCCTCGGCGCCGTGGCCTCACCCTTGATCGGCCTGGGCGGGGACGACACCGCCGTGCCGCTGTTCATCGGCATGGCGAGCTGTTCCCTGATCGCCGTGCTCTCCCTGCTGCTTACCCGGCGCGGCGCAGAGACAGCCCGACCGGCACCGCGTTCGAAAACCCCGGCCGATGGCACGCCGGACCCGGCGAACGCCGCGACCTGACACACTGCTGGCCACCTGACGAGGTCAGCCAACCCTCGTTGACGGGCCTGGACCCCCTGCGTGAAGCTCATGCACGTCCTGTCAAAGGGTTCGCGAGGAAAGGGGAGAAAACGCCGACATGTCATTGTCCAATTCCACAGCGAGCCGTCAGCGCCCGCTCTGCGGCTGGCACAGCCTCACTCGAGCGGAGTTGCGGGTGGCCCGACTGGTGGCTATCGGCCTGAGCAACCGCGCGGTGGCGGAGCGCCTCGTGGTTTCGCCCCACACCGTGGACACCCACCTGCGGCACGTCTACGCCAAACTCCATATCCGCAGCCGGGTGCAACTCGTCCGGCACGCCCTCCAGCACGACATATCGGACGACTGAGGAACCGAGCCGAAGGTACCGACGAAGGCCGTGCGCCCCGCGCGCGGGTTGCACGGCCTCGGTGTGCCCGCAATCCTGAGTCCGAAAGCTATTCGTGTGCCGCGCGCATCACGACGACGTCGCCGTGAACGCCGTAGCCCAGCACCGGATGTGCCGATCCCTCCTCGTACTCCCGCCCGTCGGAGGTCACCATCAGCCACCGCTTCCGCCCGTCGCGGTCGGTGAGTGGAAAGACCTCCGGGAACGGTGTGCCCAGTGGGTACGGGGCATCGAGTCTTCGGTGTGGACGCATGTCCATGTCGCGTACCACGTACTGCTTCGACTCCGGGTCACTGGTGAGGAGATACCACCGATCGCCGAACTGTTGCAGTCGGCACCCCTCGTTGTTGTTGCGCCGGTAGTCGTCCTCCTTACGGATTCGCACGCCGTCGTGGTAATCGCCTCCTGGTGCCGCGACAGCCAGCACTGGACGAAACCGCAGGGCTGGCTGGAAGTCGGTCACGTTGACGTACGCCCAGTGCCAGCGGCCCTCGATCAGTCGCAGCGCCGGGTCCCAGGCCGCCTTCTGGAACGGCAGGTCCACACGCGTACCGCGTATGAGGTGGACACCACTCAACAGCTCCGGCCCACCGCTGCCGTGGCGTATCGTCACCCCGGGCTTCGGCAGGTTGCCGCCGCAGGCCAGCGCGATGAACCGGCCGCGGTCGGCGTCCCGCACCAACTGCCCGCCGTGATTGCCCATCAGCAACCCCTCGTACGAGAAGAAGTGCGACCCGACCTGCTCCATCCGTGTCGGGTCGGCCGGGTCCATCCGCCACATACTGGTGTGCGCCTGGTGTGCGTAACCCACTCCGGACGAGGTCGCCGTGAAGTGCAGCGCCCCTTCGTCGTCGACGTACGGCGTACCGTCCGCATTCCGGACGAGCGACACGTCCCGTAGCCCGAACTGGCCGAAGGGCCCTGCCTGCACCCGGCCGAGTGCCGCTCCCTCGCCGCCGAACGCGTAGTGCAGCCGGTGCAACTGCGCGGGCCGGTTGAGGTCCATCATGTCGGCTACGCCACCGCGGTCCGTGAGCAACGGCTGCCAGGGGCGGTCGATGCCGGCGTCGTAGCCGCCGCCCGCGCTGAAGGCACCCACTGCGTTGGCCGTCACCACGAAGGCGAGTCTGAAGGGCGCCGTCAGCAGCACCTCGGTGGAGTTCATGACGTGCACGGCGCCCGAGCGCACGACCTCCACGGACACCCGGCTCGGTCCGGCGTCGTAGCGGACTCTCACCGCGTCGCCGTCGACGGCCTGGAGTCCCATCGTCACCGATCCGTCCGCGGTGAGCCGGCGCACGTCCAGGACGACGGACGCCCACGGCGCTACAGGTCGTTCGTCCGTGCGCACGTCATCGCCGGAGCGGACTCGTTCCAGGGCTGCGCGGCCACCGGGTCGCTCAGTGTCGTACTGCACCAGGCGCGGCGGTATCACGTGCACTGGACGGAACCGATGGGTGATCTCGAAGTGCAGGTTCGACGGTGCGAGCCGGGCGGTCACGGGCCGGCTCCGTGCCGCGGCGGTTGGCCCGGAGAGGGCTGACGCGGCCGCCGCGCCGACGACCAGGGATACCGCGCCGCGCCGACTCAGATGCTGCTCGTGTCTCATGCCGGAGTCCTCCAGTGCTGGGGAAGTCGCCTGTTCACCTTGGATGGGCTTCCACCGCACGGCATCACGTGACCTCGCGATATCCGCAGGAATCCCGTGAAGACGTGATGCGGGGTGTGCAACTGGACGGGCACGGTGTCCCGCGTACCGACATCCACGGAAAGGCAGCTATAGCCATGGATCCACTTCTCGCCGTGAGCGAAGAGGTGCGCACCGCTGTTGCCGAACGACGCCCGGTCGTAGCGCTGGAATCCTCGCTCATCGTCAATGGACCGGCCTATCCGGCCAACGCTGAACTCAGCCTCGACATCGAGAAGGCGGTTCGCGACCGCGGCGCGGTACCCGCAACCATCGGCATCGCCGACGGGGAGTTCGTCGTGGGCATGGACGCCGACCTGATCGACCGGTTCGCCTCCGCCAAGAGCATCCCGAAGGTCAGCGCACGCGACCTCGGCACCGTCCTGGCCGGCGGCGGCCTCGGCGCCACGACGGTCGCCGGCACCGTGGTGCCCGCGGTCCGCGCCGGCATCGCGGTCTTCTCCACCGCCGGAATCGGAGGCGTCCACCGGCGCGCTCAGGAGACCTTCGACGTTTCCGCCGACCTCCAGCAGTTCACCCGGAGCCGGATCACTGTGGTGTGCGCCGGCGCCAAGTCCATCCTCGACCTCCGCCTGACCGCCGAGTATCTGGAGACCGCGGGCGTGCCCGTGCTCGGGTACCGCACGGACACACTCCCGGCCTTCTACGTTCGTGAGTCCGAGGTGCCGGTGAGCCGCGTCGACAACCTGACTGTCGCCGCTCGGGCGACCCGGCTGCACTGGGAGGTGAACGGCGACCGTTCGGTCTTGCTCACGGCCCCCATAGACGAGCAGGACGCCCTGGACGGCGACGAGATCGAGCGAGCCATCCAGGCCGCTCTCGTCGAGGCCGACCGGGCAGGCGTGCGCGGAAACGCCATCAGCCCTTTCCTGATGCGTGCCCTCACAGAAGTGACCGCGGGCCGCAGTGCTGCGGCGACTCGCGCGGTACTGCTGTCGACCGCCCGTGTCGCCGGCGAGTTCGCCGTCGCCCTCGCGGCCACCCCCGGGGAGCGGTGAGATGGCGGATCCGCACACCATCCCGTACCGCGGAGTCGTCTTCGACTTGGACGGCACCCTCGCCGACACTCCCGGCGCCATCGTATCCATCACTCTCCAGGTCCTTCGCGGGCTGGGGCGGGAAGCGGACGATGCGGCGGTGCGCGCCACCGTCGGCAAGCCGCTGGACCGCAACTTCGCCCAGTTGCTCGACCTGCCCGCCGATCACTCGCAGGTGCTCGACGCCATGGCCGCTTACCGCAGCGGCTTCGGTGAGTACCTTGCGGAGCATCGTGAGCGCATGCTGTACCCCGGCGTGCCGGAGGGGCTGACCAAGCTGCGCGACCTCGGCCACACCCTGGCCGTCGCCACTTCCAAGACTTACGAGGCCGCGGTCAGGACGATGGACGCGACCGGCATCTTGGATCAGTTCACGGTCATTGCCGGACACGACTCGGTGAGCCGCGGAAAGCCCGCGCCCGACATGGCGCTGTACCTGGCGGAAGAGCTCGGGATTCCTGCCGAAGAATGTGTCGTCGTCGGTGACGCGACGGGTGACATCGAGATGGCTCGCGCTGCCGGCATGGCTTCTATCGGTGTCTCCTACGGTGTCGCTACCGCCCAAGACCTCATGGCTGCCGGTGCCTTGGCGATAGCTGATTCCTTCGACAGTGTCGTCTCGGCGGTTTCGCGAGGCGGAGGCGGATGACGGACGTCCTGACCACGTCGGCCGTGTGACGGGAGGTGATGACCACTCACGAGTGGCTGATGCTCGAGGCCGCCGCCTCCTCGCTGGAGGCGGCGGGCCGGCACCAGTGGGCCGCCGTTCCCTGGACCTCATCCTGGACGCGGATGCTGTGGCGGGCGTCGAGTGGCCCGCGGATGCGGTTCGAGGCCGGCCCGTCAACGGGCCTGGTGCAGCACGCACGTGGGGCAGGTGGCTGGCAAGGGAGTTGCGGGCGCTAGCCTCCTCGCATGTCTCTCACCGTTGACCAAGTGGCCGGATACGTGGAGCGCGACCTGGACGCCGACCTGGCGCGCTGGTTCCCCGGCGCGCCGCGGGCCGGGGCCCCGGCGTCGGTCCGGCCGGTCGAGCCGTTCCTCGCCAGGCTCCCGCGTGCCGCCGCGACCGCGTTGGCCGGCTTCGACCGGAGGGTCCGGGCGGGGGCCGTGCCGGAGGTGTTCGACGTCTGCGACTGGTCGTACGGGTTCGCGTTCGGCGCCAACGACTGCCGTGTCCTCGACTCCGACTACGAGACGGAGCTCTCCGACGACGACGTGTGGTCCGTCGGCGCGGACGGCGGCGGCAACTACCACGTCGTGCTCGCCTCCGGCCGCGTCGCGCTGTGGTTCCACGAGGAGGAGGTCATCGAGGCCGACACGCAGTACGACAGCCTCGACGTGTTCCTGTGGTCGATGGTCCGCTACCACGCCGTACGTGCGGGCGTCCTCGACCTGGCGGCGGTCGAGGCCGACTTCCGCTCCCTCGGGCAGCCCGGAGCGCTGGCGCCGGAGATCGGGCTCCTCGCCTCGCTGTCCTGACGCGGGCACCGCGGCGAGCCGGGGCCGGGGTACGGCACGTCAGCCGGCCGGGCCGTCCCGCGGTTGCAGCAAGACCTGTTTGAGCAGCCAGAACACGTGGTCGGTGACGCGGGCGGGCGGCTCCCCGGTGCGGTCGGCGACGAGGCCGGTGAGCGTGGCGAGGGGGAGGGGACCTTCTCGCGCGGCCACGGCCAGGGCCGTGCGGAGGAGACTGAGGCGGAGCACGCCGAGGGCGGTGACGTACGCGGGCAGGGGGGACTCGCCCGCCAGGGCCGCCGTACCGTACGGGGTCACCGCCACCGGCGCGGTGCCGTCCAGTGTCCGGCTCGGGTAGGAGGCGAACACGGCCTTGTGGTCGATCGCGGCGTGGTCGGCGCCGCGCCGCGGCATGGGGTCCGGGAGCCGGGTGGCGACGGCCGTCAGCTCGTCCCAGAGGCGTTCGTGCGCGGCGATCACGCGGGCCCAGGAGTAGCGGGCGAGAGCGCGGCGGCGTGAGGCGTCGGCCATCCGCGCCCGCAGGCCCTCGTCCCTGACCAGGGTGCGCAGCGCGGCGCGCAGTGCCTGGGGGTCGACCACGGTGGACTGCGCGAGGAGCAGGTGCTCGGGGAGGTCCCCGCGGTCGTAGAGGCCCTGCCGGGCGAAGGCCTCGCCGCCGGCCGGGCTCCAGTAGGTCGGTACGAGGAAGCCGGTGCGGCCGTGCGCCACGCTGTCGCGGTAGCCGTCCCAGTCCGACACGACCTGGGGGAGGCCGCACGCCATGGCCTCGATGACGGTGATGCCGAAGGTTTCCTGGACGTTGTCGACCGGGGACACGAAGAGGTCCGCGGCGGCGTAGAACGTGCCCCGGTCCGCCGGGTCCACGGGTTCGACGACCCGGACGCGGTCGGCCACGCCGAGCCGCGCGGCCCAGTCGCGCAGCGTCCTGCCCCACCGGGGCGGTCCGCCCCCGGCGAGGAGCAGCAGGAGGTCACGCCCCGGTTCGTCGGCGACGAGGTGCCGGAAGGCGGTGACGAGCGGCAGCAGGTCGGCCTTGTCGCCGAACGAGAACCGGCCGAGCCACAGCAGCACGCACGCGCCGGGCGGCACGCCCAATTCCCGTCGGGCCGCCTTCCGTCCGCCCGGGCGCAGGGCGTCGGTGTCCACGCCCAGCGGGATGACGTCGAGACGGCCACGGAAGCGCAGGTCGGCGCCGTGCCGGGCCCGCAGGTCCGCCGCCACGGCCTCCAGGAGACGGCGCGCGGCCCGTCGCGCGCTCTCGCTGGTGCAGATCAGCGCGTCGCACGGGGCGGTGTCGGCGAGCAGCAGCCGCAGCGCCCAGGTGTGCGCCAGCTCCGGGTAGCTCAGGACGTGCGGCGTGGCGGTGACCGGGTGGCGGCGTGGAGCGAACCGCCCGCGCAGCGTCACGGCGGTGGCCAGGTCGCCCTCGGAGTCGTGCCAGGCCCTGAACGGATGACCCGCGAAGTCCCGTACCAGCGCGGCGAAGTCGGCGACGGTCAGCTCGACCCCCGGCCCTGCGGGGACACCGCGCAGACGCGAGCGGGCGGCGGTGGTCCGGTCGTGGAAGACGTAGTAGCGGCCCGGCGCGCCGTGGCGGAGCAGGGCCGGCCAGAACGCGTCGACGGCGGCGCCCGCGCCGTAGACGGTCCGCCGGGGCGGGGCACCGGGTGCGGGGGCCGGGTCGTCGTACAGGTACGTGGCCAGGCGGGCGGGGGATGTCACGACGAGGGCCCTTCTCCGCCGGCCTCGACCGAGCGCAGGGTCAGCTCCAGCACCGCCGCGGAGTAGAACTCCATCTCGTCGCCCGGCCCGCCGTCGGCCCAGGCCAGGTAGCGGGAGAGGAGGGCGCCGGGGTCGACGAGGCGCGTGTCGGCGAGCAGGGGAGCGGTGAACAGGGAGGTCAGCAGGGGGCGGGAGGGGCCGCGCAGGGCGGCGACCATGGCCGGTGAGAAGTCGTCCGTCCCGGCGGGGCGGCCGACGGTCCGCAGGCCGAGCCGGGTGAGCAGGTCGCGCTGCACGGTGCGCCCGGACCGCCACCGGCCCGGCAGCCGCCGGCACAGCCGGGCGAGTTCCGGCGTGCACAGCGGATGGACCGGCCAGATGCCGTGGCGGAGGTACAGGGCCGAGCCGGAGGTCACCGCCTCCACGGCGGACTCCGCGACCTGCCCCCGCGGGGCCGGGTCGAAGGCTTCCGCCGGGTCGGCCCGCGCGTCGAGGAGCATCTCCCGCGCGGAGCCGGTGAGGTGCTCCGGAACGGGGTCCGGCCCCGCGGCCGTGCTCGTCGGCCCACGGTCCTCCCGGGTCGCGGGAGGACCGTCGTCAGGGTGCGCCCCGCACAGCTCGTCGCCGCCGAAGCCGGTGAACAGGCACCGCACGCCGTCGGCGGCGGCGGTGGCGAACAGGGCGCCGACCGCCTCGTGGTAGCACTCCTCCCAGGGGACCACTCCCCGCGCACGCGCCCGCGCGCCCCCTGGCGGCAGCAGTGGATGGGCCGCGAGGGCGCGGGTGGTGTCCACCGCGCCGAACCGGTCGATCACCTCCGCGCGCCGCACCCGCTGCCCGGCCTGCTGCGCCCCCGGCATGGTGAGCCCGTAGGTACGCGGCGGTCGGCCGGTCAGCGCCGCCGCGCACGCCGTGACCAGGGAGGAGTCCAGGCCGCCGCTCAGCTCGCAGGCCGCCGGGGCCGCGTCGGCGGCGCCACCGGGCCCGACCCAGCGCCGCATGGACGCCCCGAGCGTCTTCCAGAACGCGCCGGGGACGTCACCGCCCGGCACCACCCGGCCGACGGGGGGCAGGGGTGTCGGCGGCGGGTAGCTGACGCGCAGGAGCTGTGCGGGGGTGCCGTCCGCCGGCCAGGTGCTGTGGGAGCCCGCGCAGAGCAGCCACAGGTCGCGCAGGAGCGTGCGCCGCGCGTACGGGGCGTCGGACCAGGCGAGGAACGCCGCGGCGCGCAGGGGGTCCAGGCAGTCCCGGCCGAGCAGGTGGTAGAGGCGGCCCGGGTCCCAGTCGGCGTGCAGGTCCCGCCCCCGGGCGACGGCGTAGAGGGAGCCGGTGCCCCACGGTCCCGCGTGTACGGAGAGCGCGCCCGGTGGACCGCCGTCGCCTCCGGCCCGGATGACGACGGTCACCGACTGCAGCGGCCACGCCAGGGCCGCGGCCAGTGCCTCGTCCCACGCCGGTACGGACGTGTCGGCGCCACGGGACACGGCACCGGCGGTGTCCCCGGGGAAGGGCCGAGGCGGCGTACCGGCGCAGCGCTCCCGCACCGACAGGAAAAACCTGCCGTGCCCTGCGAACGCCACGTTCTCCAGGGCAGGATGGCGGAAAGGGACGATATGGCTGTGCCCGGCCGACCAGCCGTGAGAAGTCGGGTGCCAGACGCGCCCGAGGTCGTCACGGCGTACGCGAAAGCGGAGCATGAATCCGGGCTCAGCCCTTCTTTCTCCGCTGCCTGTCCCTGCTGCCCATGAGTTTGCCGAGCACCGGGCCGGCCGCGTCGTCGCCGGGACGTTCACCGGCCGAGGCGCCGGATTCCTCCGTGCCTTCCGGTGATTCCGGCTCGAACAGTTCCTCCGCGGTGGCGACCAGTTCGTCGGTGGGGTCCTTGGAGGTATCCGCCGGGGCGGTGGTTTCGCTCGCCGGGGTCGCGGATCGGTCGGCCGAAGTGGCGGAATCGTCCGCTGGGTTCGCCGATTCGTCCGCTGGGGTCGCCGATTCGTCCGGTGAGGTCGTGGATTCGGCCGGGGGGTTCGCTGCTTCTTCCTCGCCGCCCATGGTCCCTCTCTGACGGAGTGGTTGGCTTTCCCGAGAGTCTCCGACCCCGGGGCTGCCGTCCGACAGCGTCAAACCGGTCAATGCGTGAACCACTTCATCCGCTGCCCGGTGCGCGATTGGTGTGCTATGTCGACAATCCGCGGCAATGAAAGGCAATCGGTGCCTCTCCGCCGAGGCGGCGGATGCGCATGGTGCGGGCGGGCCGCGTCAGGCGGATGGTTTCACCGGATCCGCCGCAGCGCGCGTACGACCGAACCGGACGCGGTGGCGCGTCGGTCCGGCACGTGCGGGATCCCTTCCCGGCGTCGGCTCTCGACAATGGCCAGGACACGTATTGCGGCGATTCTCATTCCAGGCCGAGACTTCAGGTGCCGACGGGCGAGCCGTCCTGGCGCAGGCGCTCGGCGACGACGGATGAACGGCGCGGCGGAAAGCGATCCACCCTGCACGGAATGCCCTGCACGGAACACTCCGCACGGAACGCCCCGCACGGAACGCCCCGCACGGAATCCCGTACGGAATCCCGTACGGAAAATCTCGCACGGCCCGGAATCGTTTCCTCCCCCACCCTTCCCCCACGGACAAGGAAGAGGCATGGCCACTTTCGACGTGCAGATAACAGCCGGTCAAGCGCCGAGCAACTGCTGGATAACGGCCACCGGTCAGGAGATCCACACGATCACCGACACGGAGAGCAAGGCCTTCGGGTTCGACGACTACGACAGGATCAGGCGGGCCTGCGGGAGCATCATCGGGGAGTCGCCGGACGAGTGGTTCCTGCACAATCCGACCAAGCCCCACCCCAACAGCGGCGACCACCGGTACGACAACGCGTACGACGTGTTCGGATGGCAGCCCGTCACGGTGACGCTCCGCCCGATCAAGTCCGAATGGCTCGGGGTCGACACCAATCCCGTCATCGCGTACCACGTCGAGTGGGACAACGAACTGGATCACCCCGCCACGTATTCCGCGGACATGTCCGTCACGAAAACCGAAAGCGTCAGCCACACCATATCGTCGAACACGTCCATCGGCGTGGGCACCACGATCAGCTTCGGCATCGGCATCGAGGGCATCGGAGACGTCTCCCGGGAGGGGAGCTTCACCTTCACCAAGGAGTGGGGCGATTCGACGACGAACACCCAGGACATCATGGTGGGTGCCAGCGCGCAGGCGTACGACGACGTTCCCGCCTACTCGTCGGAGACCGCCTACCTCTGGTCGAACCTGGGCAGCGCGCGCTTCCGGGTCACCTATCAGGCGAGCCTCAGCGGCTGGCTGATGACCATCAACAACGACTGGTACGGCGGACACGGCTACCGGGGGCTGAACCCGGGCTCCGTCCTCGGCAAGGCGGGGCTCCCCGGCGCCGTCACCGTCCAGTACGACCACACCGTGGGCTTCTACTCCGGCGCCCGGATCGACCTCGCTCCCGGGCCCTACGACCCGAACCACACCCCGCCGTACGGATCCCTGGCCCACGCGATGGTCTTCGCCCCCAGGGACACGCCAAGGCCGGGCGAGGGTGCCGAGAACACCGGAGGCACCTCCGCGTAGCCGCACCGGAACACGGGCGGAGGGCGTGGCAGCGGGCTCCGCTCCGAGAGCGTTCCCGCCCGGCCCCGTCGCGGGCTCAGGAGCCGGTGGCCGTCGCCGTCTCCTCCGGGTCCGGCCGGTGCGGGGCCCGCGGGGTCCGGGGCTCGTCGGGGTCCGGGTGCTCGGCCGCGCGTGGTGACGGCACGGGCGGGGTGGCGGCGGAGCGGCCGGCGAGGCCGAGGCGGACGTACACCAGGTGGGCGATCTCGGCGAGGGTGCCGTTGGCGCTGCGGATGAGTTCCATGGGCGGGATCTCCACCTCGTAGCGGCTCTGGAGCGTGACCAGCAGTTCCGCGGCCATGAGGGAGTCCAGGCCGTAGGTGTCGACGCGCTGGTGCGGGTCGATCCGGCCGGGGTCCATGTGCATGACCTCGGCGAGCATGCCGACGATATGGTCGGTGAGGTGGGCCAGCCCGTCGTCGGGGGACATCTGGGCCAGCATGCGCAGCCGCTCCTCCTTGCCCATGTCGTCACCGCCGAGGGCCGGGACGAGACCCCGGAGCCTGGGTGTGTTGAACAGGACGAGCAGGCGGCTGAGCCGGGCCCAGTCGGCGCGTGCGACGACCGCTGTCTCGTCCCCGGAGTGGAGCAGGTGCCCGGCCCTGGCGAAGGCTTCGGACGGTTTCATCGTCAGGAGCCCGAGCGAGGCCAACGAGGCGTCGAGGCCGTTGCGGGCGACGTAGCCGTGGTCGCTGACGGCTCCCCACGCGACGGCGAGTCCGGGGCGACCCGCGCTGCGGCGGCCGCGGACGAGGCCTTCCAGATAGAGGTTCGCGGCGGCATAGGGCGCCTGGGTCACGTTGCCGATGGCGCCCGTGCCGGAGGAGTAGGCGAGGAAGAGGTCGCAGTCGCGCTCCCGGGTCACGGTGTCGAGGACCACGGCCCCGGCGATCTTCGGTGCCATGACCGCGGCCGTCCGTGCCGCGTCCAGCGCGACGAACTCCTCGTCGTCCAGGTGCATCGCCGCGTGCACGACCCCGCGCAGCGGGTGCCCGCCGGCCTCGGCGCGCGCCAGCACGGCCTCCACCGCGGCGAGGTCGGTGACGTCCGCCGCGTACGCCGTGGCGGTCACGCCCCGTGCGCGCAGGGCCGTGAGCACCGCCCCGGCTTCCGGCGCCCGCTCACCGCGGCGGCTGACGAGGGCGAGGTGCCGGGCGCCGAGGTCGGCGAGCCACCCGGCGGTCGCCGCGCCGAACCCGCTGGTCCCGCCCGTGATCAGGTACGTGCCGTGCGGGTCCAGGCGCGGCGCTTGCGGGCGGCGTACCACCCGCGGCGGTTCGTCCAAGGGGTCGAAGGCGACGACCACCTTGCCGATGTGGCGCGAGTGCTGGAGGTGGGCGAAGGCCTCGGCCACGCGGGCCGCGGGGAAGACGGTGTGCGGCAGCGCGCCCCGCAGGCCAGTCCGGAGGACCGCGGACACGTCCCGCAGCAGGGCGTCGGTCCGCGTGGGCTCGTTGAGCACCTTCGTCAGGTCGATCCCGAAGAAGGCGATGTTGTTCTTGAAGGGGTTGAGCAGCAGGGGCTTGTTCTCGTAGATGTCGCGCTTGCCGAGTTCCAGGAAGCGGCCGCCCGGGCGGAGGAGTTCGAGGCTGCGGGGGATGGCCTCACCGGCGAGGGAGTTGAGCACCACGTCGACCCCGCGGCCCTGGGTGATCTCCCGCACCTGGTCGGTGAAGTCCAGGGACCGGGAGTTCAGCGTGTGGTCCACCCCGAGGGACCGCAGGTAGTCCCGCTTCAGTTCGCTCCCGGCGGTGGCGATCACATGCGCGCCGCGTGCGGTGGCGTAGCGCACGGCGGCGAGCCCGACCCCGCCGGCCGCCCCGTGGACCAGGACCGTCTCCCCCGGCCGCAGCCGGGCCAGGGTGCCCAGGCTGTAGTGCACCGTGGCCCACGCGACCGGCAGGGTGGCCGCCTCCGTGAACGTCATGCCGTCGGGCAGCGGAATCAGACTGGTTTCGGGTGCCAGGCAGTGGGAGGCCAGTGAGGCGAAGGCCATCCCGACGACGGGGTCTCCCGGCTCGAACCGCGTGACACCCGGGCCGCAGGCCGCGACGACGCCCGCGCACTCCAGGCCGCAGCCGGACTCGGCGGGCGTCCCCTCGTCGGCCTCCACCGGGAGCAGGCCGACGCTCCGCATGATGTCGCGGTAGTTGAGGGCGGTGGCCCTCACCTCGATCAGGACCTCACCCGGTCCCGGGTCCGGGAAGGCGGTCTCCTGCCAGTCGAGCTCGTAGGACAGGCCCGGTCGGCGCACCTCCAGCTTGTACCGCGTGTCCTCGGCCGCGGGGACGCCCGGCGGGCGCGGCACCGCCCTGAGGACGAACCTGCCCCGCTCGGTGAGCACGACCTCGTCCTCATCCGTGGGGCAGGACAACTCGTGGGCCAGGCGCCGCGCGTCGTCCGCGGCGCCCTTGCGGTGGAGGGCGATACGCCGGCAGCGGAGCTCCGGCAGCTCGTTGACCAGGCACCGGCCGAGGCCCCAGACGACGGCGTCGGCGGGGTGGCTGCTCCCGGCTCCCTCCGCCACGCCGCAGGGGCGGGTCACCAGCCACAGCTCCGCGCGGACGCCGTCCGGCAGTTCACCGCAGGCGAGCGCGCAGGTGCGCAGCAGCTCGGCCCGGCGGGTAGCGCGGGCCAGGACGTCGGGGGCCGCCTCCTCGTCCGGCTCGCCGAGGAGCAGGACGACCGCCAGGGTTCCGCGGTGTTCCCCGCCGAGGGCCGTGTGGAGCAGGTGCCGCCAGTCCTCGGGTGTCGCGGGGGCCGTGTCCGCGGCCGTGGCCCGGCCGCCGCCCGCGGTGACGGCCTCGCTCAGCGCGAGGGACAGCGGCCGGGCGTCGGCGGTCTCGGCCACGGTCAGGACCGCGGCGTCCTCGCGCGCACGGGGAACCGCCGGGAACAGAGCGACCTGTTCGGGCGGCGCGGTGGCGGTGCGGGCCAGCAGGACGGAGTAGTGGTCCCGGGCGGGAGCCCGGTCGTCACCGCTCTGGACCACCTCCACGAAACCGCACGCGCGCAGCAGCCCGGGCCACTCGTCGCGGGCCAGGAGCAGCGAGTGCGGGCGCAGTCCGGTGTCGGTGTGCCCGTAGAAGCTGTCGAGTGTCCCGAAGACCGGGGCCAGGACCTCCGCGTCATGGGACTCCACGGCGAGCAGCGCGCCGCCGGGGGCGAGCAGGGAGGCCACGCCGCGCAGGGCCGTGCTCAGGTCCTCCGCCGTGTGCAGCGCGTTTCCCGCCACCACCAGGTCGAAGGAGTGGCGGGCGAAGCCCTGCTCGACCGGGTCCTGGTCGAGGTCGAACGTGCGGTAGTCGACGAAGTCGTGGTCCGCGAACCGCTTCTGCGCCCGGGCGAAGAAGAACGCCGAGGCGTCGGTGAAGCAGTACGAGGTGCGGTCCGCGGGCAGCACCGGCAGCAGGGCGGCCGTGGTGCCGCCGGTGCCCGCTCCGACCTCGAGGACCCGCAGCGGCCGGTCGGCGGGCCACGCGCGCACGATCTCCCGCAGCAGGTGCTGTGCGAGCCGGTGGTGGAACCGGCAGACGGGCGCGGTGTCGTAGAACTGCTCCAGTGTCCTGGCGGAGGCGTCGTCGGCCAGCAGCTCCACCGGGTCCCGGCGTCCGCGCAGGACGGCGTCGAGCTTGTCGGCCTGCTGGGCCAGCAGGGCCTGGCCGTGGACGAACGCCGACGCCTCGGCCGAGGCGGGCGCCATCACCGCGGGGAGCCTCAGCCCGGCGGGTCGGACGAGGAAGCGGCCGTCGGGCCGGGGGGTCAGGACGCCGCGTCGGCGCAGGGCGGGCGTCAGCAGTTCCACGAGCCTGACGTGCCGCTCCGCCAGGCCGCGCGCCACCAGGTCCGGCATGCTCAGCGGGGTGTCGGCCGCACCGGCCAGGTCGGCGAGCACATCGCCCAAGCGGTCGACGAAGGAGTCGGTGAAGAGCGGAACCGACTGCCCGTAGCGCAGCGCCCGCCAGTCCTCCCGCAGCCGCCCGATCTGCTCGGCGCAGCCCGCCACGACGCGCTCGGGGGACGGCAGCGGCGCCGGGGCGAGCGGTTCGCCGGGCCACGGCGCGGCGCGCAGCACCGTGTGGTGGACGCCCAGCGGGGGGCGTGAGGCCGCGGTGAAACGGCGCATGCGGCAGCCGTCGAGCTGGACGGTCACCGTGCCGTCGGGGTCGGTGACGGTGATGTCCCAGCACACCTCGTCCCGGGTGCGGGAGCGCTCGGTCAGCCGGACGGCGCCGGTCGGCGCGGGGGTGCCCCACACCCGGACGGCGCCGATGAGGGCGGGCAGATAGGCCTCGCCGTCGTCCAGACGGTCGGCGAGCAGCGGCACCCCGGCCTGCAGCGCGCCGTCGAGCAGCGCCGGGTGCACGGTGTACGGGCCGCCCGGCGGCTCGTACGCGTAGGCGGCGACGACCTCGCCCGCGCCCACGTGCAGCTCGGTCAGGACCTGAAAGGCGGGCCCGTACCCGAGGCCGGCGGCGGCGCAGCGGCCGTAGTGCTCCTCCGCGGTGACCTGCCGCCGCCCCGGTCCGGGCGGGGAGGCGTGGCCGGTGGCCGGGGCCGGGCGGGGGGTGACGAGGCGCCGCACGCGGGCACGGGCGTGGACGCGCGGCTCCCGGGTCTGCTCGTCGCTCGCGGCGATCAGCAGGACCCCGTCGTCCGGGTCGAGCGAGACGTGCAGCCGCACCTGGGAGGCAGTTGCCCAGGGGACGACCAGGGCGGTCGTGATCTCCAGGTGCTCCGTCTCGGCGGGTCCGTCGAAGACGTCACGCCCCGCGGCCAGGGCCGTCTCCACGTACCCGGTGGCGGGCATGACGACGGACCCGGCCACCCGGTGGTCGGTGAGCCACGGCACCAGGACGGGCTCCACGGCCCCCGACCACAATGGCGTGGGGGCGGCCACCCGGGCACCGAGCAGCGGGTGCCGGTACGGGCCGTCCGGCGTGAACCAGTCCCTGCCGCCGCCGAAGTGGCGCTCCCGCTGCCAGGGGTAGGCGGGCAGCCGCACCACCCGGCCGCGCGCGGGGAAGTACCGCTTCCAGTCCGTGACCGCCCCGGCGGCGAGCAGGCGGGCGTGGGCGCGGGCCAGGTCGCCCGGCCCGTCGGCGTCCCGGCGCAGGGTCGGCAGCACGGCCGTGGCGGTGTGCGGGCGGCTGCCGGTGACGCGCCGCAGGTAGCCGCGCAGCACGGGGTGGGGGCCGATCTCCAGGAAGACGTCGGCGCCGTCCTCCATGGCCTCTTCGACGGCGGCGGCGAAGGCGACGGGCTCGCGGACGTTGCGCCACCAGTAGTCCGCGTCCAGGTCCGCTCCGGCGGTGCGGGCGCCGGTGACGGTGGAGTAGAAGGGGACGGAGGCGGCGCCGGGCTCCAGGTGCTTGAGCGCCGCGACGAGCGGCGCGCGCTGCGCGTCCATGGCGCGGCTGTGGAAGGCGTAGTCCAGGCCCAGGTCGCGGAAGAACACGCCGCGCCCGGCCAGTTCGTCGCCGAGCGCCGCCAGGGCGGTCGCGTCCCCGGCGACGGTGACGTCCTTGTCGCTGTTCACCCCGGCGATCTCCAGGCGCCCCTCGTACGGCGCCAGCGCCTCGACGGCGTCCTCGCGGCCCAGGCCGACGGCCGCCATCCGGCCGCTGCCCGCGGTGAGCGCCTGCACCTGGCTGCGCTCGTGGACGACGTACGCCGCGTCGGCGAGCGTCAGCGCCCCGGCGGTGTGGGCGGCGGCGACCTCGCCGACACTGTGGCCGAGGACCATGGCCGGCTCGATGCCATGGGCTCTCAGCGCGGCGACGATGCCCACCTGCACGGCGAACAGCAGCGGTTGGGCGACCTCGGTCGCCTCCAGCCGCCACCGGTCCGCAGGCCGGGCGAGTTCCTCGGCCACCGACCAGCCCAGGCGCGGGGCGAGTTCGGCGTCCACGGCCGTGACCGCGGCGCGGAAGTCGTCGTCGCCCGCGAGGAGGTCGGCGCCCATGCCCGCCCACTGTGAGGCGTTTCCGGCGAACACGAACGCCACCCGCCCGTGCCGGACCGCCTTCACCCTCAGGTCGGCGAGGACGGCCGGGTCGTCGGCGACACGGGCCAGCCGCTCGGCGGCCTGTGCGGCATCGGCGGCGAGCACCGCGGTGCGGTGCTCGAGCTTGCCGCGGCGCAGGCAGGAGGTGTATGCGATGTCGTAGAAGTCGTCGGGGTCCGCCGCGGCCAGGTGGCCGGCCATGCGGGACGCCGCTTCGCGCAGCGCCCGCGGGGTGCGGGCCGTCACCACGACCGGCAGTGCGGACGGCGCGTCCGCGGGCGGGGCCTGCTCCGGCAGTGGTGGCGGGGCCGCGACGACGGCGTGGGCGTTGGCGCCGCCGAAGCCGAAGGAGTTGACCCCGGCGACCGCCCGTCCGGTCCCGGGGAGGGGCCGGTTCTCGGTGACGAGGTCCAGGCCGAGGCCGGTGAAGTCGATCGCGGGGCTCGGCGGGTCGGCGTGCAGCGAGGCGGGGATCGTGCCGTGGCGCAGGACGAGCAGCGCCTTGCACAGGCCGGCCATGCCCGAGGCCGGTTCCAGGTGGCCGAGGTTGGTCTTGACCGAGCCGAGCGGCAGGGGGCCGTTGACGCGGCGGATGCCGAGCGCCCGGCCGATGGCCTGCGCCTCGACGGGGTCGCCGACGGCCGTTCCGGTCCCGTGCCCCTCGAAGTAGACCAGGTCGTCGGGGTGGACGCCGAAGTCGGCGTACACCCGGCGCAACAGGCCCTCCTGCGTCTCCGCGCTGGGCAGGGCCAGGCCCATCGTCCGGCCGTCGCAGTTGCTCGCGGTGCCGAGGATCACGCCGTGCACGCGGTCACCGTCGGCAAGGGCGTCGCGCAGGGGCTTGAGCAGCACCACCCCGCCGCCCTCGGCACGGACGAAACCGTCGGCGTCGGCGGCGAACGACGCGCACCTGCCCCGGCGCGAGAGCATCGCGGCCTGCGAGAAGCCCACGTAGTGGTACGGGGTGAGGAGGACGTTGGCGCCGCCGCACAGCGCGACGCGGCTGGTGCCGTCCCACAGGGTGCGGCAGGCGCGGTCGAGGGCGACGAGCGAGGAGGAGCAGGCGGTGTCGACCGCCATGCTGGGCCCGCGCAGGTCGAAGGCGTGGGAGAGCCGGTTGGCGGCGATGGACGAGGCGGCGCCGGACATCGTGTAGGGGCCGATGTTGCTGGGCCGCAGCATCTGCAGGGCGCCGTAGGAGGCGTCGGAGATGCCGACGTAGACGGCCGTGTCCGACCCCGCGAGGAGTGCCGGGTCGACGCCGGCGTCGTCCAGCGCCTCGGCGGTCAGCTCCAGAAGCAGCCGGTGCTGGGGGTCCATGTGGGCCGCTTCCTTCGGGGAGATGCCGAAGTAGGCGGCGTCGAACCGCTCGATGTCGGTGAGGAAGCCGCCGGCGGCCGTGTAGCTCTTGCCCGCCCGGGGCATCGCGGTGTCCACGAAGCGGTCGGCGTCGAAGCGGTCGGCGGGCATCTCGGTCACGAGGTCACGCCCGTCCAGCAGGGCGTTCCACAGGCCGTCCATGTCGGTGATCCCGCCGGGCAGTCTGCAGGACACGCCGACGACGGCGACGGCTCGTTCGCCGTAAGGGCTCGGCTCCAGGTTCACGTGACGGACCTTCCTCGCACCAGGTTTCCCGCTCGGCTGACAGCGCGAGCGCCGCGATGGCATCGACGTGTCCTGAGACGGCAGGACGTGTCCTGAGACGGCGTGACATCGACGCGTCCTGAACTGACTACACACGGCGACGGATTTCTGTCCGGTCGACACTCTCCGCAAGGGCCGATTCACCTGGAACGGCAACGAGGCGCTCGTTGACCCCGCATCACTCGTTAGGTGGGGGACCGGCTGTCCACGGCGCCCCGACGGGACGGCGCGCCCGGCGACGTGGAACGCTCCGACGACCCCCACGGGAGGTACGGCGCCTGGCCCCTGGCGCAGGTGACGGCGCGTGGGACGCCTCACCGGCGCCGTGGCACGGGTACGCCGCCGGACACCCCGCCGGGCATCCCGTCGGACTCGCCGCCGGACACGCCGTACGGGTGTACCGGCGGCCCGGTGTACCGGCGGCCCGGCACGACGGGCCGTCACGCCGCGCCCGTCCCCCCCCGTGATCCCTGTCCGTTCCCTCCGCGCGAAGGAGACGTCTTGTCCATCCTGTTCACCGGTGCCACCGGGTTCCTCGGCAGCCGCGTTCTGCGCGAGCTGCTCGCCAAGGGCGGCGACGCACCGGTCACCGTCCTGGGGCGCGGCAGCGAACGCGCGCTCCGCGCCCGCACCGAAGCCGCGGTGACCTGGCTGGATGCCCCGTCCCTGCCGGCCGGTGCCCTGGACCGCCTGCGCTTCCTCAGCGGTGACATCACCCTGCCGGGGCTCGGCCTGTCGGCTGCGGACCGCGCCCGGGCGACCGACGGCGTGACCGAGATCTGGCACAGCGCGGCCCTGTTGAAGCTGGAGGGCGACCCGGTGCCGCTGCACACCGCCAACGTGCTCGGCACCCGGCACGTCCTGGAACTCGCCGACGAGGCGCCCGACGCCCGTCTGCTGCACGTCAGCACCGCCTACGTGGCCGGCCGCCGCCTCACCGGCCACGTCCTGGAGAGCGACCTGAGCGAGGAGTACGGCTTCCAGACGTCGTACGAGGAGAGCAAGTACACCGCCGAACGCCTGGTCCGCGCCTGGGCGGGGCGCACCCGCCGCCCGGTCACCGTCCTGCGGCCGAGCCTGCTCGCCACCGACCGGCCCGTGCCCGAACACCTGCCCGGGCAGCCCCTGGACGTCCTGCTGCGGCTCATCGACGACGGCATGCGCGCCCGCGCCGCCCACGGCCGCGGCCTGACGCGGTACCTGACGGGAGCGGGGCTGCGCGGAGAGGCGCTGCGGATCCGCGTCCCGGCGGACCCCGAGGGGGAGGGCAACGTGGTGCCCGCCGAGTACGCCGCGCGCGCCATGGTGCGCGTGGCGGACGCGGCCCGGTCCGCGGGGTGGGACGGCGTCCGTACGGTGCACGTCACCCACCCGCACAACACCACGGCCCGCGCCGCCGTCCTGGCGCTGGGCGCCCGCTACCCGGGGATCGCCGTCCACCTCGTACCGGAGGTGGAGCGGCCCACCCCCCTGGAAGCCCTGGTCGCCCGACAGGCCGCGGGCGTGCTCGGGTTCAGCGCGTTCCACCGGACCTACGACCGTACGAACCTGCTGGCGGCCGTGGGGGACCTGCCGGACCCCGCACCCGTCGACCACGCGTACCTGGCCCGCGCGTGCGGGGCCGGTCAGGTCGCCGTCCCGGCCTGACGCCTCCGGGTCGCGCCGGGTGTGGCGGGCGTGGCGGGCGCGGCGGGCGACGGGGGTGGTGGAAGCGCGGGCGCGGCGGGGCGACGGGGGTGGTGGAAGCGCGGGCGCGGCGGGGCGACGGAAGCGGTGTCCGCGTGCACCGGTTTGCGGTTTCCGCAAAAGGCAGGGGCCCCCGAGGCGCCTCCGGCGGATGCTGTGGGCACGACAACCACCGACCGAAGGTGCCGCCCGTGCGTACGCCCACCCCTGCTGTGACCACCCCTGCCGTGACCGCCTCAGCCGCCACCGCCGCGGCCGTGCCCGCCCTCGACGCCCGCAGGCGCCGGGCGGTCCTGGCGATCTGCGCCCTGAGCATGTTCCTGGTGGGGCTGGACACGACCATCGTCAACGTGGGCCTGCCCGCGATCGGCGACGGCCTCGGGACGAGCACGCGTCACCTGGAGTGGATCGTCGACGCCTACACCATCGTCCTGGCGAGCCTGCTGACCACGTCCGGGGCCCTGGCCGACCGCTTCGGACGGCGCCGCGTGTTCCAACTCGGCCTGGGCGTCTTCGGCGTGGCGTCGCTGGCGTGCGCGCTCGCCCCGTCCGCCGGGGCCCTGATCGCGGCCCGGGCCGTCCAGGGCGTCGGCGCCTCGATGCTGAGCCCGGTGGCCCTGGCGATCGTCGTCAACGCCACGCCGGACGCCCGGGAGCGCGCCCGCGCCATCGGGGTGTGGGCGGCGGTCTTCGGCCTGAGCATGGCCGCCGGGCCCGTCACCGGCGGCGCCCTCCTCGCCGCCCTCGACTGGCGGGCCCTGTTCTGGGTCAACGTCCCGGTGCTCGTCGCCGCGCTCGTCCTCAGCGCGCTGTTCGTCCCGGAGTCGCGCGCCCCGCGGCACCGCTCGCTCGACGTGCCCGGGCAGGCCCTGCTCATGCTCGTCGTCGGCCTCACCGTCGCGATCCTCATCGAGGGCCCGCACCGCGGGTGGACCGCGCCTCTGACCGTGGCCGGTTATGCGGCGGTCACCGCGGCGGCCGTCGCCTTCGTCGCCGTCGAACGCCGGCGCCGCGAACCGCTGATGGACCTCTCGCTGTTCCGCGCGCCCGCCTTCGGCGCCGCCGTCCTCGGTGCCATGGCCGTCTTCACCGCGCTGAACCTGACGCTGCTCCTGAACACCTACTACCTCCAGCACGCCCGCGGCCTCTCCGCGCTCCTCGCCGGGTGCGCCACCCTGCCCATGGCGCTGGCGGCCACCGTGTGCGCGCCCGTGGCCGGGGCCATGGTCGGCCGCCACGGCCCGCGCCGACCGCTGCTCATCGCCGCCGCGAGCCTGACCGCGGGCGCCCTGGCCCTCGTCGGCCTCAGCGACAGCACACCGCTCGCGCTGCTGCTCGGCGCCTACCTGGTCATCGGTGTCGGCGTGGGCTTCGCCAACGCGCCCCTCACCAACACCGCGGTCGGCGGCCTTCCCCGGGAGCGCGCCGGCGTCGCGGGCGCCATCACCTCGACCGCCCGCCAGGTCGGAGCGGCGGTCGGCGTCGCGGTGGCCGGGGGGCTCGTCGCCGGGCAGGACCCCGCCCGGCTCGCCCAGGCCTCGCACCCCGGCTGGCTCACCGCCGCGGCGTGCGGAGCGGCACTGTTCCTTGTGGCGCGCACCGTCCGTCCGGCCGCCTGAGGGCCCGACGCGGACTGAAAACTGCCTCCCTTCCCGGCCGACGGCCAAAAAGGGTTGTGCGAAAGGACAGGGCGTGCGCCTGGTTCAGGCGTTCGCGCGGACCACGTACGCCCCCGGGCTCCGGAAGGAGCGACGGTGGGGTGAGTGCTGGTCGCAAGGTTTTTTCTGACCAGAACTCGTTTCACATTGGGCAGGAACGCTTCGGTGATCACCGTCTGATGCACGCCCTTGATCGCTCTGCACATGATTAGTCCTATGAGATGACTTGCATTTGTTCTGTTGCTCCGTGGCCGGAACGTGCGGCTAGCTACTCACCGGGTCGCCGCCTCTCGTCCCGGGTTCCCGATGAACCAGGGCGAGGGCGGCCACGAACCGGCGCGCCGGTTCGTGGCCGGCCGGGGAGGCGGTGGCTGAAACCGGCATGAGGAGAAGCCATGAAGAAGGCTTACGAAGCTCCGACGCTCGCCCGCCTCGGAGCGTTCCGCCAGAAGACCGGGCTGCTGCAGCGCTCCGGCAACGACCGTCTGATCTTCAGCAAGAACTGACGGCCGACGGCTGGTAGCCCGACGTCATGAATGAACCGCACCACGGTGCGGGGGCGGGCCCCGGCGACGCGCACTTCGCGGTCTTTCCCGACCGCGAGGACGCGGCCGCCGTGGCCCGTTCCTTCGCCCGCCCCGGAACGCGCACGCTGCCCCACGCCTCGGGGCGGCCCTGGCTGGTCGGCTCCTGGCACGACGACGAGATCGTCACCGCCCGTGCCGGATCGGCCGCCGTCGCCGTCGTCGGCTGCTGTCCCGCCGACGCCGCCCGCCTGCACCGGCATGCCGCCCGGATGCGGGACCTCACCCGACTCGACGTCCTGGCCCGCACCCTGCCCGGCAGCCACCACCTGGTGGCGGCGCTCGACGGCCGGCTGCGCGTGCAGGGCACCGCGTCCGGCCTCCGGCTGGTGTTCCACGCCCGGATCGCGGGCGTGCACGTCGCCGCCACCAGCGCGGACGTCCTCGCTGCCGCGCTGGGCGCCGACCCCGACCCGCGGCAGGTGGCCGTCCGGCTGCTGTGGCCGGTTCCGCACCCGCTCGCGGAAGCGCCCCTGTGGCCGGGGATCACGGCGGTGTCCCCGCACGACGCGCTGTTCGTCGCGGCCGACGGGCGCTCGGTACGCCACGCGCGCTGGTGGACGCCGCCGGAGCCGGTCCGGACGCTCGCCGACGGCGCCGCCGACGTACGCGCCGCCCTCACCGAGGCCGTCGACGCCCGTACCCGCCAGGGAGGGGTGGTCAGTTGCGACCTGTCCGGCGGCCTCGACTCCACCTCCCTCTGCTTCCTCGCGGCACGCTCGCCCGCGAAGGTGGTGGCCAGCACCTGGCCCGGGCGGGACCCCGCCGACACCGACCTGCACTGGGCCCGGCTGGCGGCCCGGTCCCTGCCCGAGGTCGAGCACGTGGTCTGGGACGCGGACGCCTCGCCGCTGGTCTACCAGGACCTGCTCGGCATCGACGACCTCCTCGACGAGCCCACCATCGGGGTGATGGACCGCTCACGGGTCCTGCACCACCTGCCGGGCATGGCCGAGCGGGGCAGCCGGCTGCACCTGACCGGCATCGGCGGCGACCACGTGGCCTGGTGCTCCGAGGCGTACTACCACCGCCTCGCGCGCACCCGGCCGCTGTTCGCCCTGCGGCAGCTGCGCGGCTTCAAGGCGCTGTGGCAGTGGCCACTCGGCGCCATGGGCCGCGCCCTGGCCGACACCCGGCCGTACGGGACGTGGCTCGCCGACGCGAGCCGGAGCCTGCGCGACCCGCTGCCCGCCACCGCGATCACGAGCCTGGGCTGGGGCATGCCCCCGCGCCTGTTCGACTGGGTCACCCCCGAGGCCCGGGAGATGGCGGTAGGGGCCCTGCGCGAAGCCGCCGAGAGCGCCGTGCCGCTGCACCCGGACCGGGGCCTGCACGCCGACCTGGAGCAGGTCCACTCCTGTACGCGCATCATCCGGCAGTGGGACCGGATGGCCGCCAGGGCCGGTGTGCCGATGGCCTCCCCGTTCCTCGACGACCGCGTCATGGAGGCGTGCTTCGCGGTCCGCCCCGAGGACCGCGTGACCCCCTGGCAATACAAGCCCCTGCTCACCGCCGCCATGCGGGGGATCGTGCCGGACGCGTGCCTGCGGCGCACCACCAAGGCCGCGGCCTCCATGGACGCCGCCAACGGGCTGCGCGAGCACCGCGGCGACCTGCTGGCGCTCTGGGAGGACTCACGCCTCGAACGGCTCGGTCTGGTCGACGGCGAAGCCCTGCGCCGCCTGGCCCAGCGGCCGTCCACCCCCGGGCTGCACCACGGGATCCTCTACCCCACCATCGCCGCGGAGGTGTGGCTGCGCGGCCTGGCCCGCGCCACTCCCGCCCCCTCCTGAGCCCGCTCACGAGCGAAAGGCACGCACCATGGCACTGCGGTTCAACGCCACGGTCTCCACGGCGGAGACCGACTACGGCACCGTCCTCCTGGACGAGCGCAACGGCGCGTACTGGGAACTGAACCCCACCGCCACCCTGGTCGTCGGCGCCCTCATGCGGGGGGACGACGAAGCCGCGGCCGCCGAAGCCCTCGCCGCCCGGTTCGACGTCGACCGGGCGCGGGCGGAGCGGGACGTGGCGACCCTGGTGGCGGAGCTGCGCGCGGCGGGGCTCGCCCGATGACGACCCCCAGCGCGCTGACACCCCCCACGGCGGTGCCGTTCCCCCGGCGCCTGGCCGCCCGTCTCGTCCTCCTGCCCGCCCTCGCCCTGTCGTTCCTGCCGCCGCGCCGCCTCCGCGCCGTCCTCGGCTTCCTGCGCCGCGGCGCCGCCCCCGCCTCCGCGGCCGGGGCCGCCGGCGCCCGGGACGCCGTCTGCGCGGTGAGCCTGCGCTGCGCCGGGCCGCGCGGCTGCCTGCCCCGGTCCATCGGGGCCGCACTCCTGTGCCGGCTGGGCGGCACCTGGCCGACCTGGTGCACCGGCGTCCGCGTCGTGCCGCCCTTCACCGCCCACGCCTGGATCGAGGTCGAGGGCCACCCCGTGGGCGAAGGGGTGCCGGACGACTACTTCACCCGGCTCATCACCATCCCCCCGGAACCCCGGCAGGCCCGATGAGCGACACCACGGACGAGCCGCGCGACCGCTCGACGTGGGGCGCGATCACCACCACGCACCGGCTCACCGCCGGCCACCGGTCCGCCGTCGTCACCGCCACCGCCCTCACGCTCGCCGCGTCGGCGCTCGGGCTCGCCCAGCCGCTCGTCGCCAAGAACGTCGTGGACAGCGGGGGACAGGGCGGGACCTTCTGGCCGCTGCTGGCCGTCCTCGCGGCGCTGTTCGTCGCGGAGGCGGTCACCGGCGCGGTGGGGCGGTTCGTCCTGGAGCGCATGGGCGAGGGTGTCGTACGGCAGTTGCGCCACGGCCTGGTGGCGCGGCTGCTGCGGCTGGAGATGCGCGCGTACGACGAGCACCGCGGCGGTGACCTCATCGCACGCGTCACCGCGGACACCACCCTGCTGCGGGAAGTGGTGTCCCAGGCGCTGGTCGACCTCGTGACCGGGGTCCTCGTCGCCGCCGGGGCGATCGCCCTGATGGTCTGGATCGACCCGCTGCTGCTGCTCCTGGTCAGCCTGACCGTCGCCGTCGCCGCCGCGGTCGTGACCTCGCTGCTCAAGGGCATCCGGGCGGCCTCCGAGCGGATGCAGAACTCCGTCGGCGCGCTCGCCGCCGACCTGGAACGCGCGCTCGGCGCTCTGCCGATGGTGCGGGTGCACCGCGCCGAGGAGCGGGAGGCGGCCCGCATCGGGGAGCGCGTCGAGTCGGCGTACACCGCGGGGGTCCGCACGGCGAAGCTGGCGTCGGTGATGAGCCCCGCGGTCGAACTCGCCGTCCAGGGCTCCTTCCTACTCGTCCTGGTCATCGGCGGGCTGCGCGTCGGCGGGAACACCACCTCGCTCGGCGACCTGGTGGCCTTCCTGCTCTACGCCTCCTATCTGGTGCTGCCGCTGTCGTCCGTGTTCCGCGCGGTCGGCCTGATGCAGCGGGGCATGGGGGCCTACCAGCGGATCGAGCAGGCACTGTCGCTGCCCGCGGAGCCGACGGAGCCCGCGGAGCCGGCGGAGCGGCCCCAGCCGGTCGCGCGTCCGCGCCGGACGGTCCCCGAGGCCACCGCCGCCGCCCGCACGGCCGACGGGACACCGGCCCTGGCCCTGCGCGACGTCCACTTCGGCTACGACCCCGACCGGCCCGTGCTGCGCGGCCTCTCCCTCACCGTCCCCCGGCGCGGTCAGGTCGCCCTCGTCGGGCGGTCGGGGGCGGGCAAGAGCACGGTGTTCGCGCTGGTGGCCAGGTTCTACGAACCGGACTCCGGGGTGCTGCTGTTCGACGGGCGCCCCGCGACCGGGCTGAGCCGCGCCGCCTGCCGGGCCCGCATCGCCGTCGTCGACCAGAACACGCACGTCGTCCACGGCACGCTGCGGGACAACATCGCCTACGCCGTCCCCGACGCCGACGACGCGGACATCCGGCGTGTCGTCGAACTCGCCCAACTGGAGGGCGTCGTCAGCCGGTTGCGCGGCGGCCTGTCCGGCGTGCTCGGCGAGCGCGGCGCCACCCTCTCGGCCGGGGAACGGCAACGCGTGGCGCTCGCCCGCGCCCTCCTCGCCCGCCCCGCCCTGCTCCTGCTCGACGAGCCGACCTCCCACCTGGACGCCATCAACGAGAGCGCGCTCACCACGGTGATGAAGGACGTCACCCAGGAGTGCGCCGTGCTCGTCATCGCCCACCGGCTGTCCACCGTGCAGCACGCCGACCGGATCGTCGTACTCGACCACGGCCGCGCCGTGGCCTCCGGCGTCCACCAGGACCTGCTGACCACCAGCCCCGCCTACCACGCCCTGGCCACCCACCAGATGCTCCGCCACCCCGGCCCTCCGACCGGATGACGGCACGGAGCGGTGGGGTACGAGGGCCCGCCCCGGGGCGGGGGAGCCGCCCCGGGCCCCTCAGTCCTCGTCCGGCCCCGACAGGGCCTGAGTGATCATGCGGGTGGCGAAGTCGTGGTCGTCGGTGAGGCGGTTGATGTGCTCCGCGAGCAGGAAGGCGGTGGCCTCCAGGGGAGTCATCTCGTCCGCGGTCCAGTCCCCGTACTGCTTGCGCCACAGGTTCGGGCTCAGGCCGGTCCCCGCGGCGACGACCAGACCGGCCATGGTGGGGATGGCCTCGGGGCGGACGCTCTTGGGCATCATGCGCATCGTGGCCACCAGGTTGGGCACCACGTACTCGATGACGTCCCGGTCGTGGTCCTCGTAGGCCATCCGCAGCCACTTCATGAACAGGAAGATGAGCGTGCAGGTGCCGTCCAGGACGTCGTCGACCTCCCGGGGGCCCAGGGAGGCGATGAACTGGTCGACCAGGGCCTGCTGTTCGGGGTCGGCCTCGGTCCTGCCGTCGTAGACCGCCTTCAGGCGGGAGTCGATCATCATGAGCGCCGCGCTCACGTCGCCGGCGGGGGCGTTCCGGGGGTCACAGGGCGATGACACAGGATGTCCTCCTCGTGCGACCGCGGCAGGCGGCGCGGTGTGCCCGTACCGTAGACCGCCGACGGGGCATAGGTCCGGTGAATCCCGATTGTTCACCGGGGGCGCTCGTGGCGCCGGGGGCGGACGGCACCGGTGCGGCCGGTGTGGCCGGTGGCCGGTGACCGGTGGTCAGTGGCCGGTGGTCAGTGGCCGGGGTGCCGCCGCCCTCCGTCGGCCCGCGGCCCGTCCGGCCGCGGGGCCCGGATCAGCCGTCCCGCAGCCGGAGCACCGCGTGCCCGGTGGCCGGGTCGTGCCGCAGGACCACGTACCGGCCGAGGACGGCGAGGGCGACGAGGCAGGCGCTCATCTCCAGGCCCTCCTCCACGAGGGTGCCCAGCATGAGTGTGGTGCTGTGGCCGTTCTCCAGCGCCCAGCCGTTGAACGCCTCGGTCAGCAGGGCCCCGCCCAGGTACACCGCCAGGGCGCCCAGCAGGCCGTTGCGCAGGTCGCGCGGGAGCTTCCGCGCCCACAGCACCGCGCAGGCGGTGCCCACCACCGCGAGCACCGCGCCGGGCAGCACCCAGGCGTGCGTGGGCAGCGCGACGCCGGCCCACTCCTTCCACGACTTGCCCGCCTCGCCGAGGCGTTCGTGCAACGAGGCCGTCTCGTCGACGCTGAGCAGGGCGACCGCGACGGCGAGGCCGAGCCAGGACAGCCGCCCGGGGCGCGCGTCGCGCCCGCTGAGCAGCGCGGCGATCAGCGCCATGCCCGCCACGGCCAGCAGGAGCGTGCTGTTCCACCACGTGGCCAGGTTCGCTTCGAGGTCGACGTTCACGAACCTGCGGACGCCGGGGATGGCGTCGTAGTGGTTGTACACGCGCGTGGCGAGGTCGGTGACGAGTAAGGCCGCGGTGGCGCCGGCGGCGAGCCGCAGGACGCGGCGGGCCGGTGGACTCGCGAGCCCATCTCCGGCGCTGCGCTGGCGAGTTCGAGTTTCGGTCATGCTCTCGGAGGCTAGCGGCTCGTCCGGAGGGCCACATGCCCGGGGTGGCCGGTACCTTGCGCTTCCTCCGGGCTACCGGGCGGGTACGGCCGCCCTGTTGAGGCGGTGCGACCTCGTGCCGGTCGCCGCGCCCGCCCTCGCGCGGGACCCGGGGGAGAGGCACGGGGGCGGCCGTCGGTGCCGCCCACCCCCCTCGCCCTCGGCCGAGGCCGCCCCCCTACGCTCGGGATCATGCGGACCCCGCCGCGACCGTCCCGGTCGTCGGGGTCCGTGCGCCGTCCCACTCGCCGTACCCACGAGACAGAACCAGCCACCGGTGCCGCCGCCCGCCCCGGGCGGGCCGCGCGGCGCCACGTACCCCTGGAGAGCGCCGTGACCGAAGAGGACCGTAACGCCGACGTTCTGGGCGAAGCCGTCACGTTCATCAACGTCTTCGAGGTGCCCGCCGAGCACCTCGACGCGTTCGTCGCCCGGTGGGAGGAGCGCGCCGCGCTCATGAGCGCCAAGCCCGGCTTCATCGACTCCCGGCTGCACCGCGCCCGCTCATCGGAGACCCGGTTCCAGGTCGTCAACGTGGCGCACTGGGAGAGCGAGGAGGCGTGGCGGGAGGCCACGGCCGACCCGGAGTTCGGCACGCGCGCCCGCGCCGCGCAGGACGACCCGGACGTGGAGATCACGTCGAGCCGGGGCCTGTACGACGTCGCCGTCGAGTTCACCGCCGTGAGGTAGCGCGCCCGCGCCGCCGCGCGGCAGCACGTCACCGCCCGGCCGGGGCCGGGTGCCGGAGGGTCGCGTTGCGCGGGCCCGGCGGTCATCGGCCGCCGGGCCGCTCCCGTGCGAGGAGGGCGCGGAAGGAGCCCGGGGGCCGGCCGGTGACGCGCTGGACGGTGTCGGTGACGCGGTCCTCCGCCCCCTCGGCGACGGCCCGGTCCATGCCCGCGAGGAGTGCGGCGAACTCCGGCGGCGTTCCCGCCGCCACCAGGCGGTCGCGCATCTCCTCGTACGTCAGCCGGTGGTGCGTCACGGGACGCCCGGTGACCTCGGTGACGGCGGCGGCGATGTCGTCGTAGCCGAGTGCCTCCGGCCCGGTCAGGACGAGGTCGGTGCCGGGGGCCCGCTCGTCGGTCAGGGCGCGGACGGCGACGGCCGCGATGTCCTCGGCGTCGACGAAGCCGACCCGCCCGCTCCCCGCCGCGGTCCGGATGACGCCCTCGTCACGGATGCTCGCGGCGTGCAGGTGCGTGCCGGTGAAGTTCTGCATGGATTGCTAGGGACCGCTGAGGGGCGCTGCTTCGGGTGGAGCCGAGCGAGTTCACAGCATGTCGCCTGCTGGCTATAACACCAGTTCAGCCTGCTGTTCCGGAGGTGGACGACAGAGGGAATACCGAGGCAGAGCCTGCTCCCACAGATCCTCCGGGAACGCTGACGAGTTCCTGGGGAGTGTCTGGGGAGATCGACAAGGAATTGGGCACGCTCGTGAACCAGGCTTCCATCGCCTGGCGCCCGCGCCCGTCTGCCTCGGGCAGGAAGTGCCCGTACACCCTCAGCGTGATCGCCGCATCGGCATGGCCGAGCCACTTCGAGACTGCCACGGGATTCTCGCGTGAATCCAGCAGGACACTGGCGAAAGTGTGCCGCAGGCAGTGGAACCCCAACTCGTGTGCCGCCGGGTACACCAGGCGGTACCGCGGCCCCGTCTTCCGTTTCACCTTCGTCGGTTCGGGGATGAGGCTCACGGCCGCGAGAGCCGGCTTCCAGTGGTGCTGGTTCCACACGTTCGCCCGCACCGCCGAACCGTTACGGTTTGTCACCAGCAGCCGGTGGGTCTGTGGCGCCCGCTCGGTCGCCTCGCGTTTGGTCTGTGCGGGGCGCGGGTCTGTCCACGGCAGGGTCACTGCCTTTGCCGGATGGGAACCCAGGTGTTCACGGATCCGGACCGCCAAGGAGGGCGACATCGGCACGGTACGGGTCTTCCTCCCCTTCGGTAGGGAGAACGCCAGCTTGCCGCTGACGCACCGGATCTGTCGGCGAACGTGAATCACCTCGGCAGCGAAGTCGATATCCCCGTCGGCCAGCCCGAGCACCTCCCCTTGACGCAGACCTGCCCCGACGCCGAGATCCACGAGGATCTGGTAGTGCGGGGGCAGGGCTGCCTGCACCGCGCTGACGCACTCTCGGGTCCAGGCGCGTGCCTGGGTGGGCGGCTTGACGGGCGCTTTGATGGTCTTGGCCCGGCAGGGGTTCTTGCGGATGCGCTCGTCGTCCACGGCGCAGTCGAGGATGTTGTTGAGGTACTGCCAGACGGTGACAGCGGTGCCGGGGGCAATCACGCCCTCGAGGTCTTTGAGCCACACCCTCAGGGTGGCGACTTTGATCTGCCGCAGGGGCTGGCTGCCCAGATAGGGAATGATCTGGTTGCGGACCCTACGGCTGACGGTCTCCAACGTGGCCGGGTCGCCGGTGCGCCCTGGCCACCAGTGCTTGTCGATGTAGTCGCGCAAGAGCATGTTGCCGTCGCGCGGGTCGACGAACTCGCCCTTGTCGTTCTCGGCTTGAGCCGTGGCGAGCCATCGCTCAGCGGCGGACTTCTGCTTGTCCGGGAATGACCTGGCGCGCACGCCCGGGATGCCGGCGACCTTGTAGCGCTTGCCCTGGCCGTGACGTTCGGTCGGTACGTTGCGCTTGCCGTCGGGCCCCTTCTTGTACCAGCGGTCCTCGATGTATCCGGGCATGGGAGCTCCCTCGGCCGGTCAGACGGGCAGCATTTCGGGGGAGTCCATGGTGACGATCTCCCCACGCCAGACCTGGAACCACTGCCGGCCGTCCAGGAACTCCGCGATGGAGCGGTTAAGTACGGGCTCGATGTCGTCGATCGTCGCGGTAGGGGGGACGTAGAGGGCGACGTGGCCCTTGTGCTCACGGATCTCCACGGGCAGTGCTGACCGGAAGGGTGAGACCGCGAAGGTGCAGCGGACCGGGCTCTGCGGATGGTCGGCGGAGATGATCTCGCCTTCCCAGAGCTGGTACCACTGGGCCTTGGATACGAGATCGAGGAGCGTCGCGTTGAGCGAGGGTATGAACACCTGCGCCTGTACGCCGCGGGCGACGCTGATCTCCAGGAGGCCTCGGTCTTCGCGCCAGCCGGACAGCTTCCCTGGTGTGAGGTCGGCGGCTTGGTATACGACACGCAGCATGGCGGCCCCTCCCTTTGGCACGGTGCACCTGTGGCAGTTCGGCCACAGGTGCACGGTTGTGGAAGGGTACGACCTGATTACGCTTGGCCACAATTAGTCGTAGCAAAAGTCGACTTGAGGAATCGGCCGATCAAGGCCTGCGCGGGTGGCGGGGGGTGTGCTAGTGCTCGCGGCGGGCCCGCTCATCAGCTTCGATCATGGCCAGCCAGCGCTTCTGCTCCTGCTCGCTCATGGCGCCGAGGTGGCCCAGGATGATCCGCACGGTACCGCCGTAGCCGGCGAGCTCGGTGGCCCGGTACTCGAGCCACTGCTCTGCGGCTGCTTCCTTGATGCGCTCCTCCGTCTTGCCGAGGGCTGCGGCGATGGCGCGCATCTGGACGGGGTTGGGTGCCGAGGCGGGAGGGTTCTTGACGAGCTTTTGGAAGTACTGCCAGGAGATCTTTTCGCCGGTCGTCTTGTCCACTGCGGCTTTGCCGAGCTGACGCAGCGTCTTGCCGCTGTCGAGGGCTTCCTGGATGAGTCGGGAGAGTGCACCTGCCGGGGCGGCCTCGGCCGTGCCGGAGGTCGGCGCGGCAGTCGCTGCCGTCATGTCCTCGTGATCCTCTCGCTTCACTCTTCCACCGGGTGTTTCTGTCTGTGGGGGATGGCGTCGGGAAAGTTGCAGGTCAGTCGCTACAACCTTCCTCGTTTGTAGACGAAGCGTCTACAGATCAATGTTATCTGGCCAGAAATTTTGCCGAGATCCGACATTAGGGTGACCCAATTTGTAGACAAGCTGGCGCGCAGTGTGGTCAACTGGGAACCAGTCAAGGCCACTCCGTCCCACTGGAGATCCGTTGAGCCACGTCCGCTACACGCTCAAAGATCCAGAGAAGTTCAGATGGCTCATGGAGAACCCCGGCCGCGGCGCCCCGTACTCCGTGCGCACCCTCGCCGAAGCGAGTGGCTGCAGTCGACCGCTGATCCAGAAGCTTGCTGGTGGAGCTCAGTCCACGGCTAGCGTCCACGACGCGCATGCCCTCGCGGAGGCCCTCGGTGTCGCCGTGCTCGTCATTTTCATGCCACCGGTGACGCCAAATCGCGTCACTTCGACTACGAACGATATGACACGACAGGAGTAACCGTGCCTCGAACTCCGAGCTACCCCCAGGACCCTCCGCCCGGCCACGTCTGGGCCGACGGAGCCTCCAGGCTCACCGGACGCTCCATCGAGCAGCTCTACAAGGACCGGCAGGCACAAAAGCAGGGCAGCACGAACCACGGCCCCAAGTCGGTCACCCTCGGCGCCCGCAAGGCCGCCTGGAGGATCGCCGACATCGAAGCCTGGCTGGCCGAACAGGGGTACGTCGCTCCCGCCCCCGAGCACCTACATGACGGCCGTCCGCACGAGCCCCGCCGGTCGCGCCGCAAGCGCGCCGCACGGCCCGCAGAGGCCGAAGACGCCAGGCCACGCGCCGCTGCCTGAGGCGGTATGCGGCCCCAACCGCCGGGCTTCCACACACCGGCAGCCGGGGCCTTCGAGATCCACCTTCACCACTGAGAAGAAAGGGGACCCCGTGTCTCCATCATCCACTGAGTCGCGTGAGGTCGTGAAACTGGACCTGTCCGTCGGCTCCATCCACACCACCCTCGTCGACGGCCAGCCGCACATCGTGCTGAAGCCGGCAGTCGACGAGCTGGGGCTCGACTACTCCACCCAGCTCGCCAAGCTGCGCAGCCGGTCGTGGGCAACTGTGGGGCAGAGCCCCATGGTCGCTGAGGACGGCAGGACCCGCAGCATGACCGTCGTCCCGGTCCGCACCTTCCTGATGCTGCTGGCGACGGTCAACGAGAACCGCGTCGCCGACGAGGTTCGCCCAACGCTGATCGCCTTCCAGAACGAGACGGCGGACGCGATCGAGGCGTACTGGACCGCAGGCGCCGCCCTCAACCCGCGTGCCAGTGAGGAACAGCTGGATGCGCTGATCTCGCGGGCGAAGCAGCAGGCCGAAGTGCTGTCGATCCTGGCACCGATCGTCTCGCCGGAGTGGCTGGAGACGAAGGGACGCCTGGTCGCGGCCCGCGCGCTGGGGGAGGAGCCGGAAGTCGACCCGCTGGAGGTCCCGCTGTACGTGCCGGACTTCCTCAAGGGGAAGGGCTTGAAGCGGCGGGAGATCGAGTCGGTGCAGTCCTGGTTCGGTCGGCGTGCCGCGGCTGTGTATGAGGAGCGGCACGGGGAGAAGCCGGGGAAGCGGCAGTCGGAGATGCCGAACGGCGCGGTGCGGGAGACGTTCGCGTGGACGGAGCGGCACCGTCCGGTCTTCGACGAGGTCTGGGACAGCTTCTACGCGCACCGGTATCCCACCCAGCTCGGGATCGGCGGTGCCAGCTATGAGTGATCTGTTCGAGGAGATTATTGCCGGGGCGGATCTGCGGCCGTTGTGGTCGCGGCTGTTCGACGAGTCCGAGCAGGAGTTGCTGGCCGGTCGGCCGGAGGGCTTCAACGTCGAGGACATCGGGCGTGGAGCGTGGGCTCGGCTGGCGTCGGATGAGGAGCGCAAGACGGCGCTGGATGCCCTGTTCTACGCGTACTGGTCCGTGGTGATGGTGGAGCAGGAGGAGCGGGAGCGGTACGAGAAGGCCCGCGAGGCGGCGCTGGTACGTCCCGAGGATGTGCGCGGCCTGCTGCTCGATCTGAGTGTCGACTCGGACAACCGGTCGGTGTTCGTGGACCGGTTCGCGCTGCGCCGGGTGCTGGGGGAGCTGGAGCGCCTGCAGGGGCGTAACGAGCTGCTGGAGCGTCTGTCGGAAGGCGGTGCGTCATGAGCGTGGTGCGGGATGCGATCGGCTGGCGGGCCCGGCTGGACCCGGCGGAGCGGAAGGTTCTGGTGGAGGAGCTGGGGGGCGTGGTCCTCGACCTGTACCGGGGCGCCCCGGCGGATGAGGTTCTCGACGGGGTGTCGCGGGTGCTGACCGAGTGGGGGGAGATGTCGGCGGTCCCGGACCGGATCCGGCCCGGCGACGTCGTCACCCTGCGGGATGTCGAGGGTGGTGGCCGCGATGACTGACCGCCTGTCGCCGCAGCGCGAAGCCGAGATCGCCGCGCGCGAAAACGCCGCCACACCTGGCCCCTGGGGGACTTACGAGTATGGCGGCGGGAGCCTCCTTGAGATCGCCGCCGACCTGCAGGAGACGGGATGCGGATACCGCGCCCGCCGAAGCATCGCCCGCTTGGAGGATGAGCCTCTCGACAACGACCCGGCCCACAAGGAGTGGACGGAAGGGGAGGACTGGACGCAGGTCAAGAGCGACGCTGCGTTTGTCGCTCACGCTCGTGAGGACGTGCCCGCGCTCATCGCCGAGTTGGCTGCGGTCCGCACCGAACGCGACGAGGCGCGCACCGACCTGGCGAAGTACGTCGGCCACGAGCCGACGATCGCCGAGGAAATGACCTACCTTCGCCGCTGCCTCGCCGACGTGCGCGCCGTGTGCGACAAGGCCGAAAGGGACTCTCTCCGCTGGGAGCACCCGCTGCCTGTGCCGGAGTGGGTGCACGTCGTCCGCGAGGCCGCCGACGGCGTTCGTCCTCCGGGTCAAGGGCGGACAGGCGACGTGGTCCAGTACGGCATCCGCATTCCTGACGGGAGCGTGCTGAACAGCACGGTCACCGATCTCGTCGAGCAGGGGAACCGGCTGGTGCGGTACCGCGACTGCTGGCCGGACGCGGTGCTGGTGCAGCGGTCCGTGTTCCACGGCGAGTGGACGGAGGTCGGGCCATGACGACGATCGGTTTCCCGCCGCGGTCCCCGGAGTCGTGGGACCGGCCTGCCGCCGAGGTGGCGGCGGAGGCGAGGCGGCTGCTGGAGGCGCGTCGTCATGAGGCGTCGGTGGCGGAGCAGCGGCACCTCGTCGACCCGCTGGAGGGCGCGTTCGCCCGGCTGGCGTGCGAGCACCCCGAGACCTGCGCCTGCGACGGCGACTACCCCGGCTGGGCCGAGCAGCTCGCCGCCCGCGCCACCACCAACCACCGCCCTAGGGAGGCGTCATGACTGGTCCCGAGCACTACCGGCGGGCGGAGTCCTTGCTCGAGCAGCTACGCAAGGCGCACGCGTCGCTGACGGAGACGGTGAAGCCCGAACGGGCGGCGGCCGTGATGGCGGAGGCGCAGGTGCACGCGACGCTCGCTCTCGCCGCCGCCACCGCAGACCACGTCGCCACGGTCGCTTTGGCTCACGGCATCAGCGGCGTGGTGGTCGAGGAGTGGGCTGGCGTCATCGCCGCGAAGGGCGGTGACGGGTCATGACTGCTCAGATCATCGGTGGCTTGCTGTACGACCTCGGCGACAGCCCGGTCGGCGCCCGGTACAGCCGGGGCGAGGACGGCATGCCGATCCAGCAGCTGGTGCTCGGCACGCGTGAGGGTGACTTGCGGCTGTCGATCTCCCTGACGACGACGTCGGTCGGGCGTATCGACGAGCTGATCGAGACGCTCGCCCGTATCCGCGACGACAAGATCCGCCAGGAGCGGATCAAGACGCTGCCGGAGGTGGCGTGATGACCGCGGCCATCGATCTCGCAGCGCTGCCGCCGACCGGCCTTGTCGTGCCCGGTATCGCCGCCTGGCTCGGCCACTCCGAGCCGGCCGCTGCCGAGGAGCCGGCTGACGCCTACGACGCCTACCTCGAACAGCTCAGCACGGAGGCGTCGTGACCACGCCGCTCGATCCCCGCCCCCGCGCGGACATCGAAGAGGACGCCTTAGCCCGCGCCGACCTCATCGCCCACGAGGCGTTCGGCAGGGACGAGTCCCGGTGGTCCGCCGCTCAAGTCGACGGATACCTGACCGCAATCACCACCGTCCACCAGGCCTACACCCCGGACTACACGAACTCGATCATCTCCGGGCTGACCGAGACCTACAGCGACTTCGACGCCCGCATGACCGCACGGGAAGGGAGGACGACCGCATGAAGGACGACGCCGTGCCCGAGCGGGGGCTCGCCGGGCAACCGGATCCGCTGCCCCTGGCCAGCCTGGACGAGTTCCTGGCAACCGCGGCCGAGGGCGCCGAGCTGGGGTTGCTCTACAGCCTCGGGCTCGGGCACCTGGACGAGGGAGGCGAGTCATGACTCGGCTCGCCCGCGGTTGCGGCAGGCACCGCAGTAAGAGCCGGGCAGAACTGCGGGCCGAGCTCCGCGTCGCCTACGGAACGATCAGCGGGCTGCTCGACCAGAACACCCGGCTGCGCGACGCGCACTGCGAGCTGGAGGCGCAGCTCGAGCAGGCGGGCACCGACTACGCCGGCGCCTTGGAAGAGCTGCAGCGGTCCCAGACGAAGATCGAGCAACTGCGGGGGCGGGTCCGCCAGGCCGTGCAGGAAGCGACGGATCTGCGGCTGCAGCTGGCCCCGTACCTGGCGGCGGAAGCGAACGCCACCTCGATCACCGTGCCGCCGATGTGCCGCGACACGTCCCACCCCGACGACCAGGCCACCGACCCGCACGGCATCAACGTGCGACCCCTGTGGGAGGCGCTCGGTGTCGGCGCCGTCGTGATCCTCGACAGCCTGCACGCCGCTGATCCCGAGCACGTCCTCCGCCCGTCGTGGGCGCGGGAGGGCCCGGAGCCGACGCCGGCCGCCTGAGACTGCCGGGCTCGCTGGATGGACAGCGGCCAGCGAGTCCAGCCACCAACCACCACCCATAGACGCGGCGTCGAGCCCCCTTCGGCTCCACCGCAGCCAGGGCCGCCGCGCCCCCCGTTCCGCGGCGGCCCTGGCCCTCCACACCCGAAAGCGAGAACCATGAGCACCACAAGCCCCACCATTCCCGCCGAAACCGCCCGGCACGTGCTGTGGCACTTCGGGCAGGAAGGCGGCCACCGGCCCGGCAGCTTCACCCAGCGGCTCATGGAGACCTTCGCCGCCGCCGACATGCCCAACACAGCGAAGCTCGCCAACGCCTACCCGGACTACGCCGCCGCGTTCCTCGCCGCCCAGTACGACCCGGACGGCATCACCGCCCTCCAGCGCATCGCGTCCGGCCAGGCGCCCCTGAGCTGCCGGTGCGGCGACACAGCCGGGCCGTTCGCCGTGAGCGGCCTCTGCGAGGACTGCGCTGGCGGCGCCGCATGACCGCCGCGGTGGAGGCCGAGGCGCCCGCCCTGGGTCTGCACGCGGATCTGTCCAACGAGGCCTACCACGCTGATAAGACGTCGCTGTCCTCGTCCGGTGCCCGCAGGCTGCTCCCGCCGTCCTGTCCCGCGAAGTTCCGGTACGAGCAGGACAATCCGCAGCCGCCGTCCAAGACGTTCGATCACGGCAACGCTGCCCACAAGACCGTCCTGGGCAACGGGCCCGACCTCGAAGTTGTGCCTGGCGCCCGCTGGGACACGAGCGCGGCCAAGGCGAAGATCGCCGAGATTCGTGAGCGCGGGGGCATCCCGCTGAAGCAGCACGACTTCGACATGGTCCAGGCGATGGCCGAAGCCATCCGCCGCCACCCGCTCGCGGCAGCCCTCCTCGACCCCGCCTACGGGGCCCCGGAGCAGTCCGGGTTCTGGATTGACGAGGCCTCCGGGATCCGCTGCCGCGTCCGCTTCGACTGGCTGCCCTCCATCCAGCAAGGCCGCTTGATCATCCCCGACTACAAGACCACCGCCGACGCCAGCAACGCGGCGATGCAGAAGGACATCGACAAGTACGGCTACCACCAGCAAGCCGACTGGTACGAAACCGGCTCCCGAGCCCTCGGCCTCGGTGACCGCAGCGCCGAACTCCTCCTCATCGCACAGGAGAAGAAGCCGCCCTACGCGGTCAACGTCATCGGCATCCCCCTCGGCTCCCGGCTCATCGCCGCCGCCAAGAACCGGGCCGCGATCGACACCTTCGCCGAGTGCACGAGCACCGGCATCTGGCCCGGCTACGCCGACAACGAACCCAACTACATCGAACTCCCCGGCTACGCAGAGAACCGCGACAAGGAGCTCTACCTCTCATGAACTTCCCTCTCCAGCAGGCCCAGGGCCCTGACCGCATCGGGCAGTCGACCGCCGTCGAGCAGTCCCGCGCCGTCGCTGAAGTCCAGGCCGCCATCTACGTGGCCCGCCAGTTCCCGCGCGACGTCGGCCGCTCCCGCGCCGCCATGCAGGCCGCCTGCGGCTCCCTGAGCCTTGCCGAGAAGGCCTTCTACAAGTTCCCGAGGGCCGGCGGCGCCGTAGAGGGATCGACGATCCACCTCGCCAAGACCCTCGCCCAGACGTGGGGCAACATCCAGTACGGCGTCTCCGAGATGCGGCGCGACGACCAGTACCGCCAGTCCGAGATGCAGGCCTGGGCGTGGGACGTCGAGGCCAACACCCGCCACGTCCTCACGTTCATCGTCCCGCACGCCAAGTTTGCCAAGGGCAAGGTCGAAGCCCTCATCGACCTGCGCGACATCTACGAGAACAACGCCAACAACGGCGCCCGCCGCCTCCGCGAGGCGATCTTCGCGGTGATCCCGGACTTCTTCATCGGCGAGGCCGAAGAACTGTGCAGGGAGACCATCGCCAAGGGCGACGGCAAGCCCCTCCCGGAGCGCATCGACGGCGCCATCAAGGTCTTCCAGCAGCTCGGCGTCAACGCCGACCGCCTCGAGCAGAAGCTCGGCCGCCCCCGCGCGCAGTGGAACGGTGCCGACATCGCACAGCTCCTGATCACCCACAAGTCGATCCAGCGCCGTGAGATCGCCGTCGACGAAGCGTTCCCGCAGGCCCGCATCACCGGCAGCGAGATCAAGAAGAACGCGGGCGGCGGCAAGCAGCAGACCCCGCCCGACGAGGACCCCTGGGCCGGAGAGCCCCCCAAGTAGCCCGCGCACGCCTGAGCCGCCCGCGGGCGAATCGCGGGCGGCTCTCACACCAAGGAGACCACACGATGCCTCAGCTCCTCGTTCAGATTGGCGGCGAGACTCTGCCGCTCCGCTCCTGCCACTGGGTCCTCTTCGGGCCGGACGACTGCGCCTACGCCTCCGAGTACGGCGATGCAGCCGCTGGCCCCGAGGAGGCGCACCGGAACTTCACCCCGCGTGTGCGGGAGCGGGACCGGCAGACCCGGCAGGGCTACCACGTCGAACTCCTCAGCAAGAAGCAGTGGCGGGAGCAAGCCGGGCCCTGCTTCTACGGCACCTGCACCCACCAGCCCACCCGGTCCGAGGCGGTGGCCCGGTGACGCAGCAGCTGCAGTTCCCCGAGCCCGTCCCGGGGGCCATCTCCCCGGCCGCGGGCGAGGCGGCGAAGGCCGACGGGATAGCCCGCGCGACCGCGAACACGAGCCCGGACTGGGCGACCGCCTGCCGCGCGGCGATCGAACTCATGGCCCGCCGCGGCACCCCCTTCCAGGCCGCTGACCTCATCACCGAAGGCCTCGTCGACGAACCCGACCACCCCGCCCGCTGGGGAGCCGCTTTCAACGGCGCCGCCCGCGCCGGAGTCATCGAGCAAGCCGGCTACGTCAGGTCGAAGCGCGCCACCGTGCACGGCTCCATCTGCAAGCAGTGGAAAGGCACCGCCGCCGCAAGGAGGGCCGCCGCATGAAGTCTCCCGTCCCGTACTTCGGCGGCAAGCAGCGCATCGCCCCCTGGATCGTGTCGCTGCTGCCCGACCACGACCACTACGTCGAGCCGTTCTGCGGCGGCCTCTCAGTTCTCCTGGCGAAGGCGCCGACACGGATGGAGACCGTCAACGACCTCGACGGCGAACTCATGACGTTCTGGCGGGTCCTGCGAGACGAGCCCGAGCGTCTGCTCCGCGCCTGCCTGCTCACCCCGCATTCCCGCGCCGAGCTTGCCGCTACCTGGGAGCCCGCGGCCACTGACCTCGAGCTCGCACGGCGGATTTGGTCCCGTCTAGCGCAGGGCCGATCCGGGACACTGCGCAACACCGGCTGGCGGCACTACATCGACCCTGCCGGATCCGCGACGTCGATGCCCGGCTACCTCGAGGCCTACGTCGACCGGCTTGCCGCCGCCGCGGAACGCCTGCGGGACGTGTCGCTCGAGAACCTTCCCGCCCTGGACCTGATCGGCAAGTACGGCAAGCAGCCCAGAGTGCTGCTGTACGTCGATCCGCCCTACCTCGGCACCACGCGCGGGTGGGGCAACAACTATCGCTGCGAGATGAAGACCGAGCTCGAACACCGCGAACTGGCGGCCGCGCTCGCCGACTGCAAGGCCACTGTCGTCCTCTCCGGCTATCACAGCCCGCTCTACGACGAGCTGTACCAGGGCTGGCACCGCTACGAGCAGGCATCCATGACTGGCAACGCCAAGGCAGATCGAAACCGCACCGAAGTCCTCTGGTCGAACACCCGGCTCGGGGATCAGCTCGGCCTTTTCGACGAGGAGGTCAGCGCGTGATGCACCGCATCGAGGCCGCACAGACCGTGCACGCCGCCGTCGACTGGCTGCTCGACACCCTCGCCCCCGACCGGTACGGGCTCGTCTTCCTCGTCTCCGCGGCAGCCACCTGGTGGGGCCTCAAGCTCCACGCCGCCCACCGCACCGTCGAAGCCCACCGACGCCAACTACGAGCCGAGCGCGCCGTCGTGGCCGAGGCCCACCGCATCGTCCACACCGCCGCAGCCGACCAGGACGACAGCATCCGGGAGGAGAAGCCGTGACCACCGCCATCCGCCAAGCCCCCCACCACCGCAACCTCACCTGCGTCAAGGAGTACCGCTGCCGGCGACCCGAATGCGTCGCCCGCCACAACGCCTACCAGCGACACGTCTACCGACAGAAGGGCTACGGCACCTGGCAGCCCCTCGTCGATGCCGCTCCCGCGCGGCAGCACATCGACGCCCTGCGCGAGGCGGGCCACAGCATCCCCGACATCCAGAAACAGGCGCGCGTCAGTGCCGCCACCCTCGCCCGCATCCTCTACGACGGGACCAACAAGCGGGCCGAACGGATCCGGCCCGAGGTCGCCCAGCGCATCCTGGCGGTGCCGCTCGCTCCGGCGCCCGTCAAACCGAGCACCGTCATCGACGCGACCGGCACCCGCCGCCGCCTCCAGGCCCTCATCTCCATGGGCTGGACCCTCACCGCGCTCGGCCCCCGGCTCGGCTTCCACCCGCGACGCCTCACCGACCTGCTGCACAGCGACCGCGTCCTGGCCTCCACGGCGCGCCGGATCGCCGATGGCTACCGGGTGGCGCAGACGCTCGACCCGGCCGCCCACGGGGTACCCAAGAAGTCAGCCAAGGCCTCCCGCAACCTGGCCTCCCGCGAGGGCTGGCACGGCCCTCTCGACTGGGACAACATCGACGACCCCGCGGCGAAGCCGGAGACCAGCCGCAAGCCCCGCGCCAAGGACCGCCCCCGCAAGGTCCAGGCCGACCCGGCCCGCGTCGCCCGCCTCACCGCCCAGGGCTGGTCCGCCGGCCAGATCGCCCAGGAGATCGGCTGCCACAAACGCAGCGTCGTCCGCGCACGCCGCCGGGCCGAGATGGCGGTAGCCGCATGATCACCGAGTTGTTCCGGGGCCCGGGTGGCTGGGCCGAAGGCCTGCGCATGCTGGGCCTCACCGACATCGGCCTGGAGTGGGACACCGCAGCCTGCAAGACCGCACATGCCGCCGGACACCCCACCATCCAGTGCGATGTCGCCCAGTACCCGACCGCGCCGTTCGCCGGCCGCATCACCGGGCTGATCGCCTCCCCGCCGTGCCAGGCCTGGTCGCGCGCCGGAAAGCGCGGCGGCCTTGAGGACCAGCCGCTCGTCACCCAGGCCGTGCACGCCCTCGCCGACGGCCACGACAACCGCGCCGTGGTCCGGGCCGCGTGCAGAGACAAGCGGTCCCTGCTCGCCGCGGAGCCCATGCGCTGGCTGCACGACCTGCGCCCCGGGTGGGTGTGCATGGAGGAAGTCCCCGACGTGCTGCCGCTGTGGAAGCAGTACGCCCTGTACCTGCAGCAGTGGGGCTACAGCACCTGGACAGGCATCCTCAACGCCGCCGACTACGGCGTCCCGCAGACGAGGAAGCGCGCCATCCTCATCGCCTCCCGCCTCCGCCGCGTCACCGCTCCGGACCCCACCCACGCCAAGGACCCGGCGCACGACCTGTTCGGCGAATGCCTCCAGCCATGGGTGTCCATGGCCGACGCGCTCGGCTGGGGCGCCACCGACCGGGTCGCGCCCACCGTGACAGCCGGCGGTGGGAAGACGGGCGGGGCGGAGCCGTTCCCGTCACAGGCCCGCCAGGCACTCATCAGCGCACAGGAGCGCGGAGCTTGGGTGCTGCACACCAACCGCGACCAGCGGCCCGACGGCACCCGCCAGACCACCGACCCGCACGGCGCGCCCGCCCCGTCCCTGACCGCCAAGCCCGGCGGCCAGTGGGTGCTGAAGCGCCCGGCCACCACGGTCTGCGCCACCGACCGGATCGCCCCGCCCGGCCACCGCGACCGCAGCAGCAACGGCCAGTCCCAGTACGCAAGCCCCGACACCGTCCGCATCACCGTCGCCGAAGCCGCCGTTCTCCAGTCCTTCCGCCCCGACTATCCATTCCAGGGCACGAAGACGGCGAAATTCACCCAAATTGGGAATGCCGTGCCTCCGCTCCTGGCAGCAGCCGTAGTTGGCGCTGCCACTGGCATCAACTGGCAAGCGGCCCTGCACGGAGAAGAGAGCCGCGATGTCGCTTGAGTCTCGATTCTGGGCGAAGGTCGAACGGCGTGAGGCAGACGCCTGCTGGGAGTGGAAGGGTGCACGCAACGAGCACGGCTACGGCGTAATGCGGCCCGAAGGACAGCGATCTGGGCCGACCGTGAAAGCCCACCGCGTATCGCTGCACCTGGCCGGTACCGAGGTGACGGACCGTGTCGTACTCCACTCCTGCGACAACCCGCCGTGCGTCAACCCGGCCCACCTAAGGGTCGGCACCCAGCGCGACAACGTGGCCGACATGCACGAAAAGAACCGAGGGAACCGCGGGTCGGTCAACGGTCAGGCCAAGCTCACCGAGGCCGACGTAGAACTCATCCGCCTGTGGCTGGCCCTCGGCATGTCGCAGAAGGAGCTGCGGCTCTTCTACGGCATATCCGCCGGAACCATGTCGAGCCTCGCCAATGGCAAGACGTGGCGTCACGTGGCCGTGCCGCCACGGCTCGCCGCGCACATCGTGTCAGCCGCCACCGGCATCCCGCTGCCCGCCGCCGAACCGACAGCCGCCGAGTGACCGGCCGCCAGCCCCGCGCTGGGCCAGGTGATCTCCATCGCAGCCGGTTGACCACATCACCGAGCCGCCGCATCGCTGGCCAGCACGACGAGACACCGGGTTAGCGCATGCCGCACCCGATGCAAACCCGGCGCCCGTACCGATCAAACCCGGCGCCCGCTAACGATCAACCCGTACACGACAAAGCCCCGCCGAAAGGCGGGGCCCGGAGGAGAGGAGGAGCGGGATGTCAGTCGGAATCCGGGGTGGGCTTCTTGCGGCGCACCACGACCTTGCGCTTCGGGGGAGCAGTGGGATCAGGAGCGATCTTCGCTACCCACTCGCGGGTCATGTCGGACCAGCGGGCCATGTCGGAGGGGCCTTCACCGGCCGCGCGCCACTTGATGAACAGCTCCCGCAGAGCCGCGTCGTCGCGCTCGAAGGCCGCCTTCGACCTCGCGCGCTTGCGGGCTGCGGCCCTGATCTCCTCCTCGGCAGTAGTCACGCAACACATGTTGCCATGCGCGAACACCGTTCCGCTACCAATGCGCGAACAGACACCGCGAACACCGCTTGCGAACGCTATTCTCGCATCTGGGGTCGAGAGATCACCGAGAACGAGCCGCCCTGAGGCTCTGGTTCCACGCGCCTAGATCCCGTTCAACACCCTCAGGAAGAAGCCGACGAATGCCACGCATCCGCACTGTGAAGCCCGAGTTCTGGGAAGACGAGCTCCTCGGCGTCGTGCCGCGTGATGCGCGGTTGCTGTTCATCGCCACGTTCAACATGGCCGATGACGAGGGGATCCTGCGCTGGACGCCGGCGTACATCAAGGCGCAAGCGTTCATGTACGACGACGACCTGGGCCCCAAAGAAGTCGATCAGCTCATGCGGACCCTCACCGACACAGGCCTGATCTTCCCCTACGTGGGGGGAGTGGCCCGCCAGCAGATGGCGGTGGTGGTCAACTTCCGCAAGCACCAGCGGATCAACCGGCCGCAGAAGAGCAAGCTGCCGCCGCCGTCGACGGGTGCCTGGCAGGTGCGGGAGATGTACGCGCGCCGTGATGGGTGGGTGTGCCAGCTGTGCGGCGGGGAAATCCCGCGGCGGCTGGTCGTCAACGATGATCACAACCTCTGGGTTGATCACATCCGGCCGGTGGCCGCTGGGGGTACTGATCATCCGTCCAATGTCCGTGCGGTGCACCGGGTGTGCGGTCGGAGTCGGGCGGAGGCTCCCGATGGGGAGGGCTTCGTTCCGCCCATGGGGCTGGCAGGCATTGAGGATTCACTGAACGATTCACTGAATCGTTCAGTGAATGACCCCGTGAAGGAATCTCACTTTCCGTCGAACTCTGATGCTCCCACGGATACCGACAGTGAGTTTTCTTCCATGAACCATTCACTGACGGAAGGGAAGGGAAAGGAAGGGAACAGGGAAGGGAAGGGAACCCCCCCTACCCCCCGGCAGTCGTCCGGCAACCCCACCGTCACGCAGACGGGCGAGAGGGCCATCGAAGACCGGATGACCGACGCCTTCCTCAAGCGCTACGCCCGCGGCAACGCCTACAAGCAACGACAGGTGCGCCAGGTCGTCGCCGACGCCCTCGCCAACGGCACCGACGCCAGCGAGCTGTGGCGCGCCCTCGAGCGGCTCGGCTCCCTCTCAAAGCCGATCAGCGCCGGAACCCTCCAGTTCGCCTTCTCCGAGATCCGGCAAGCCCAGAACGCCTCCAATGTCATCGCCCTGCCCGGGCAGATCCTGACCGGCACCGACGCCAAGGTCGCCGGCTGGGCCGCCATCGCCGACCAACTTCGCGAGCAAGGAGACTCCGCATGAACCCGACCGAGGCGGCTGAGCTTCTCGGCCACGCCGCCGCCTTCGACAACCGCACCCCGTCTGCTGCCGCCGCCGTCGCGTGGTCCGCCGCGCTTGAGGACGTGCCGCTGGACGCCGACGCCAAAGCCGCGGTCGCCGCCTACTACCGGACTCCGCCGCAGAACCCCAGCGAGCGCCTGTGGATCTTGCCGCATCACGTCCGTACCCTCCGCTCCAAGATCCGGTCGGCGCGGCTGGAGAACTTCCAGTACGAGCCGGTAGCCGACGAGACCCCGGCCGAGTACCTGGCCCGCTACCGCGGCCAGGTCCAGGCGATCGCCTCCGGACGGATAGCCGCCCCGTCAGGCCGCCCGGCGCTGGAGGGCGGGCTGTCGCGGGCGTTCACCGCCGGGCTCGAGGCCCGTGGCTGGCAGGTCGGCCGCGACGTGCCCGACGACGAGGAAGCCCTCGTGGAGACCGTCCGCCGTTCCGGCCCGCTCGGCGTGGAATGCCCGGCGTGCCAGGCGGCGATCGGCAGGCCGTGCAAGACGCCGGGCGGGTCCGAGAAGCAGCCGCTGGGCAAGCCGCGCACCAAGCCGCACAGCGCCCGCCTGCGCGCCGCGGACGGTCAGACCGAGGCGAGCGCCGCCGAGCGGACCGAGCAGGAGCAGCGGATCCGGCAGATGTCCGCCCAGCACCTCGCCCGCGAAGCCGAGGACATCCCCGACGCCGTGATCGTCGATGAGGAGGCCGCGTCGTGAGCGATGCCCAGATCCCGGACGACGACGGCATCCAGGTCGACGACGTCAAGGCCGTCCGTCGTGAGGGCCGCGCCGAGCTGCGGGCGCTGCTGCGGGCGCAGATCGACATCGGCCGGGCACGCCGTGCACAGACCCCGAAGCCCGCGGCGCCGCCTGCACCGCCCGGACACCGGCCCGGCGCCTGGCCCACAGGCAGCTCACCCCCGGGGCCGCCGCCGGACTGGCAGATCCCCGCCCCGGTGTGGCGGGCAGCCGCCCGGCACTACAGCAACCAGCTCCACCGCCCCGACCAGCCCTGCGACTGCGGCAACTGCCCCGAGGAGACCCGATGAGCCCCGCACCCGAGTTCAGCAACGAGCGATGGAAGTACATCTGCGCCGCTGCAGGCGTGAACGTCGAGACCGTTACCGACGCGTTTGGCCGCACTGACATTCGCATCGACCGGCCCGGTATGGAGCGCCTGCGGGACTTCGCCCAGTCGCTGGGCCAGACCGACGTCGCCGACTTTTTCGCCCGCTGCCTGAATGCAGGAGGCCAGCGATGACGATCCGTTCCGGTGCCCCGATGCCCGAGAGCCTTCGGCACTCCATGCGCGCCAGCCAGCACCCCGCCCGGTCTGTGCCGTGCCCGCACTGCGGGGCTGCCGCCCACCAGCCGTGTGGCCTGCGAACCCGCAACCAGCGGCTCGTTCAGCCGCATCCGCAGCGGGTTTCGGCGTGGGCGCAGGCGACGGCGTGCTGTCCCGCCTGCCAGGTCGCTCCGTCCACGCCCTGCCACGACGAGGGCCGGGCCCGCGCCACCGTCCACGCCCGCCGCCAGCAGGAAGCCGAGGAGACCGCCGCATGAGCGCCTACCAGCGGCTGATGGCCGAGGCCCTGCCGACGGGGACGTTCGGGCACGCGGAGCTTCCGTGCCCCCGTCGCACCGGACGGGCTCCGAGTTGGTCGGCGGAGGAGCAGGCCGCGCACGTCGCCGAGCTGGAGGCGGAGCTGGACCGGCTCGAAGGCCGCGGCACCGGCAAGCTACGGCTCCAGGTGATCGACGGGCAGGCCGCGTGAGACCGCACGTTGAACGGCGCCCGCCCTGCGGGTGACCGGCCCGCCCGGCTGCGAGCCCGCAACCGCCTCTCTGGCGCCCTCGGAGCCGCCCGGGGCCCCCTCAGTCGCCCCGAACGCTCCTAGGCCGCCTGAGGGGCGTACAGGACTTCCAGGTGTCGGTTGTCAGTGCCTCCCACTACCTTCGCAATTCAACTCAAATCAGGAGAAAATGACCATGAACGTGCCACGCACCCTGCCCCACGACCCGTACATCACCGCCGTCTGCGACGCGCTGACCGCCGACGGACTGGACCTCACCGACCACTGCTGGACGGACGACGGCGAGACCCGCGGCACGTACTGCTACCTCAACGCGGTGATCACCCTCGACCCGTCCGGCACGATCGCCGAGGACCTCGACGACGTTCCGGCTGACGCCGCGTGGCCTCACGGGCTGCTGCTGCTCTGGGAGTGGCACACCGGCATCGAAGCCGACCAGGGCGAGCCAGCCCGCGGCCCGCAGTGGCAGTTCGCCGAGCTGAAGGCCGACGGCTCCAACGAGTACCCGACCGACCTTCCCGTGTACGGCTATGCGAGTCCGGCCGCGGTCGTCGACGCCGCCCGCAAGGTCATCGCCCGGGAGATCCAGGCGGGCGACTTCTTCAACCTCGGCCAGTGGCGCGGCTGGAGGGGCGGGCTGATAGGCGGCACCTGGGAGCGGCACGAAGAACTCGACACCGCGTGCGAGTCGTGGGGCAGCGACGAGACCAGCAAATGACCGACGGCCCGTGCAGGACTTCCGCATCTTGACCTGATCGACCCGACCCGAAGGAGCACCGATGACCGCCCCCATTCGCTACGCCCTCGCTCAACGTCCCGGCACCACCCCGCCCTGCGCCGACGGCGTCGACATCCAGGCCGCCGGTGATCAAGTCTCCGCCGCCGTGGTCGACGGGGCCGGCCACCGCCCCGGCACTGTCCGCTACGCGAACGTCGCCTCAGCCGTGATCACTCATTTCGGTATCACCCACGGAGGGCTGGCAGGCCTCATCACCGCGGGGCAGATGGCCCACGCCTACGACACCATCCCCATCGCCTCCGCCGTGTATGCCCGGATGGAGCCGGGCCTGCCCACCGGCGTCCACTGGATCGGCGACTGCCGGGCGTATGGCTGGGACGGGAGCGCGCTGCGCCAGTACTCCACCGACCAGACCATGGGCGAGTACCTGCGCCGCAACGGCGTCGCCGTCGAGGTCGCGGAGGAGCACGACAACTGGTGACGGGTCGGCCTGGCGCAGGCGACGGCGGCGACCTGCCAGGAGGCGTGGATTCACGAGGAGGTCCGCCTGGTCCTGCTGGTGTCGGACGGGGTCTCGGACCAGGTGGACACCGAGACCTGGGAGGCCCTGTGCCGCAGGCACGCCACCGCGCCGCAGGCACTCGCCGACGCCTTGGTCGCGGCAGCCGAGGAGGACGTCGAGGGGTACCGCGACGACGCGACCGTGGCGGTCCTCCTCCGCACCTGACCCCCGTGCAGCGCCCGGGGGATAGCCGGGCGCTGCCAGCCCAACCCTTCCACCACCCCCAAGGAGATGACCATGACCGACCAGCCAGCCCCGCTCACCTCCGAGCAGCTCGACCAGATCGAAGCCCGCGCCACCGCCGCCACCCCGGGGCCCTGGTGCACCGACAGTTGGGAGATCTACCAGGGCGCCGAGTACCAGCCCGGTGTCTCCCCGTGGATCGGTGAGACTTGCCGAGGCACGAGCAGCCTGAGGCAGGACTGCGCGGATGCCGTGTTCGTGGCCGCGGCCCGGACGGACGTGCCCGCGCTGCTCGCCGAGGTCCGCCGCCTGCGGGCGCAGCGGAAGTACCTCGTCGGTCAGCTCGCCAAGCGGGACGCCGAGACCGGCCGCGGCGACCAGGCCCTCCGCGACTTCCTGACCGCGGGCTCCGACGAGGACGCGTCGCAGTGAGCAGCAGGACGCCCGCCCGTGTTGGAGCCACGGGCGGGCGCACCACCCAGTCCATCACGATCCCAACGGAGATGACCATGACCAGCGAGCCGCCTGAAAGCGCCGCCAGCGTCCGTGACGCCCTGCTTCACGCCCTGGATTTCGCCTACTGCAACGGCCTCGGCTACGAGTCGCCGGAGGCGCTGCTGGACGCCTACGACGCCGCCCGGGCCGCCGCCGTGCCGTCTGTGCCCGCCGACGCCGAGCGCCGCGACACGGACCCGGAGCTGACGGCCGAGGAAGCGCGGGCGCTTGCGGACGACTTCGGCCCGGAGCTGTACCGCGCGCAGGACGCCCTCGCGTTCGTCGAGGAGTGCTGCGTGATCGCCGACCGGGAGGGGCGGGCGGTCACCACGGCGGACGTGCGGGAGTGGCTGAAGGGGGCACGCTGCGGGCGGCAGATCGCGGCCGCCGCCGAACTCGATCAGCGAGCTGCCGCTGTGCAGCCGCCCGCCGACCGGCCTGTGTGCGTCTGCGGCGCACCCATCGAGCCGTGGACCGGGCCCGGCGACCCCGGCTGGATCCACAGCCCGGGCTCGGACACACGGTGCCTGGACGCCCGACCCGCACCTACCGACCGGGACCTCCGCGACCACATCGCCGACGCTGTGGTGCCGCTGCTCCTCGACACGCTGCCGAAGGAAATCGCCCGGTCACGGGGGCGCGAGGTTGCCGACGTCGTCCTGGCCGTCCTCCCCGTGCCCGCCGACCGGGCCGCCGTGCTGCGGGAAGCCGCCGACTACGTGGGCAACGACGACACCTGCACCTGCGGTGGCTGCGACACCTGCGTCCCGAACAAGCTGGCCGCTGGCCTCCGCCGCATGGCCGACGAGGCGCAGCAGGCAGGCGAGGCCGTCTGCCGGACGCCGGAGACGCACAACTGGGGCTGCGGCTGCCCCACCGACCCGCCACACCGGGGCGACAAGGTCGACGTCTGGCTACGCGCCCGCCGCGAGGAATACCCGCACGGCACCCCGGAGTGGCACACCGTCGACCAGGTCCTCGACCGATACCGGCTCCACGCCGACACCCAGACGCTGCTCAGCGAGCACCTGTGCGAAGGCCACGCCGTAGGCGACTGCGACTGCCTGGAGCGGCAGACCGGCGGCCAGCCGTGAGGCGCTGCGTCCGCGGGCACTTCATCCCCGCCACCGCTCCCGCCGAGGACCGCCAGGAGCAGAACAGCGAGCAGGAGGCCAACCGTGGCTGACTTCACGGCAGAGACGGTGACTCGCACGATCCGCCGCTGGCGGGTCCCGGCCGCCGGGCCGTGGGGCGCCCCGGCCGAGGAGATCGGTAAGGCGTGGGCGGTCGCCGAACGCGCGTACCGGGAGCACCACAAAATCCCCGACGACCGGCCGCTGCACGGTGATGCCCTGCGCTTCCACATCGCCGACGACGAGATCGTCATCGAGTTCCAGACCGAGGAGTCCCGTTGAACCCTGATCTTCCTGAGGTGGCCGTCTACGCCCGTACCGCGAGGATCTCCTGCCTGCCCGCCGATCATGACTTGCGGTACGAGTACACGGTGCGCATCGAGCCCTGCGCCGAGGACCGGTACGCGATCAAGCACCTGAGCCGGGTGTGGGGCACCGACACCGGCTGGACGACCTGGTCCGACGGCTGGTCGGCCGACTACGAGACCGAGTCCGCCTGGTGGGCGAGCCACAGCTTCACCTACGACGACGCCCTCCAGCACGCCCGCCGCCTCGCCTCGCAGCTGACCTACCGCGGCCGCACCGTCGCCGACGCGCTTCACCACACCAACTAACCCACCTCAGGAGGAATCCCGTGATCAGCACAGACCAGTGGTCGACGATCCAGCGGCTCGTCGGCTGGCTCGACGCCCAGAACGGGCGCGACGACCGGGAGGTCAGCCTGCGCATTCTCAAGCTCGGCGAGGAGGTGGGGGAGGTGGCGCAGGCGTGGATCGGCGTGCAGGGCCAGAATCCGCGCAAGGGCGTCACGCACACGCACGTCGACGTGCAGGACGAACTGTGCGACGTGATCGTCACCGCTGCGGTCGCCCTCGCGTCGATCACCGGCAACCCGGACTACGTCCTCGACCAGAAGATCAGCAAGACCGCAGCCCGGTCGGGGGTGACCGCCTGATGCCCCGCCACCTCCGCGCCGTCGACATCGACGCCGTCCTCGATGCATACCCGGCCTCCGAGTGGAGCGGGGACGGCTGGATCCCCGGATGGCGCACCGCCCAGGACGGCCGGCGCCAGGTCCTCGTCTTCCACGACGGCCCCGGCGAGCAAGACGGCCTCGACACGTACCGGCTCGCCCTGCAGGGCGCTGGCTTCCACGTCGTCCCCGACCAGCAGCCCGGCGGCGGACGACGCCGCCTCCACATCACCCGACCCTGACCAGCCCCCGGGGCGGCGGTTCCGGCCGCCGCCCTACCCCAACCGGCAGGAGCACGCCGTGCCCGACTCCACCATCACCGACCTCCGCCGCGAGTTGGAGAAAGCCCGACTCGCGCTCATGGACGCACAGTCCCACCTGTCCGCCCACGCTCAGATGAACGCCGCACTCCACTGCGCCACTGAGATCTTCTACTCGCCGCTCCACGCGAAGGTCACCGCAGCCATCGCCGGAATTGAGCACGCGCTCGCCCGCACCGACCGGCCTCATCTGCCCACGGTCGACTCCCGCAGCAGCACCGGCGGGCGGCGGACGTGAGGCCGCTGACTGCCCGGCAGCGGCAAGTTCTCGCGCTGGCGGCGAACGGCAACACGAACCAGCAGATCGCCGCCTGGCTGGGCGTGAGCGCGCATTCGGTCGCTGAGATCCTCACCGTCGCCTACCGCAGGCTCGGGGCCCACGACCGCGCCCAGGCCGTCGCGATCGCTCTCGCCGTCGGCGAGTTGGGCATCCACCAGATCCACATCCCCGACCAGCAACGGGAGACCGCCGCATGACCGACAGCCCCGCACGCCCGCAGACGGCCCCAGGCGGCCCTCAGAGCGCTTCGCAGCCCCGAGGTGGCCCCGGACAGCCACAGGAGGGCTCGGAGGTGCCACAGGGGCCCGTAAAGCCCTTCGGTGCGGTCCAGGGCCGCTGCCCCGCCTGCCGGAGCGCCAGCCTGTTCCTCGGCGCCGGTGGACACGTCACCTGCGCCCGCCTCGACTGTCCCGACCCGAGCGCCGCCGACGAACTCCTGCACGGTGAACGCCAGTCCGCCGTGCAGGCCGCCGCCGTCCGCGAGGACCAGGCCGCCCGCGACACCCACCCCGGCCGGGAGGAAAGCCGGATCGCCCACAGCAGCCGCGCCTCCGGCCTCCGGGAAGCCCTGCGGATCCTCGACGGGCGCCCGGCCCGCGGTTGGGACGGGCCCGACGTCACCGAGTGCGCCGCTAACGACCGCAACTGGTGGGACGGCGAAAAGGAAGGATCATGACCGCTTGGAATCCGCCTCTCATCAGCGGTGGCACATTCACTCATACGAGGGACTGTGGTGCTACAAGTCCGCTGATATCAACTGCTAAGCACGTGTAGCAATTGATATGGAGGCGCTGCCTAATGGACTCATACCATCTGAAATCGATCCGCGCGCAGATGGTCGAAGCCTTCCTCGCGGAGCAGAAGCGCCAGCGAGAGGACTTCGACCAGAAGATCACCGACCTCGACGAGCGCATCAGGAAGGCCGAGGGAGCAGAGGCCCAGGAAAGGCAAGACCCCGAAGTTCTCGTGCGCGGGAGCATGGGCGCTGTGCGTAGCGTGTACCACCGTGCAGCCAACCCGTGCGGCCGGACCGTCTACAACGGCGGCCGCTCGCGAGGCTTCATGCGGATGCGGGAATCGAAAGCCAAGCAGATGGACGGCGGCACCCTGACGCGCTGTCGCGCCTGCTGGGGCTAACGACCCCGCGACGGCACCCTGGCCGCCAAGTTCGCCGCCAGGTCCCCCGCCCACACCGGATCCACCCGCTCGCCGGCCGCCACCCTCGCCAGCACCTCCACCACATCCTGCGCCTCGGCCAAGGTCAGCAGCGGCAGGAGGGGGCCGTCGGCGGGGGCGGGGGAGATGATCACATCGTCCATGATCCGATCAACGGTGGCAGGGCCAGACCGTTACGTTCCCCGCACCAACCCATACCGACAGGTGATCTCCGCTACCGTGGGGCCTAGGCCATCACGGGCAGTGCGGAGGCAGCGATGAACGAAAAGTGGACCGCCGAGGAGCTTGCCGACCTCGACGAGACGATCGCCGCCGCCCGCGAAGCCGGCAACACGGAGCTCGCCGACCACTGGCAGAGCATCCGCGACGGGAGCACGCCCACCGTGGACTGGGAAGACCTCCGCGTCGACCTTTACGCCCAACACGGCATCGACGTCAGCGGAAGCGCGGCATAATCGGGCGCCATGGCGCCCCAGCATCGCAGGCCCGGAGCCCGCATCGTCCTCGGCCCCGTCGCGGCCAGACAAGCTCAGGACTTCACGCCTGCCGAGGAGATCGCCGTCGACCGGGCCCTATCGGCCATCGCTGCCGACCCGACCATCGGCACCCCACGAACCAAGATCGAACACGGTGGCGTCATGTGGGAATACCGGGTACCCAGCACCAACGTGCGCATCGTCTACACCATGACCGTTCAACGCACCATCATCACCGTCGCCTACTTCGAAGCATGAAACGTGAAGCCCCCGCCCACCACGGGCGGGGACGCTTCGTCGTGCCCGGCTGCCCGCGAGACCCTAGCCGCGAGACGAGGCCGAGCGCGAACCCCCTCCGCGGAGGCTGGCGCTGCCAGCGCCCCCACCATCCCAGCGCCCCTCGTCCGCGGACAAGGGGCGGACTCACGACGGACATTGGCCGGGACCTGAAGGCCGGATGAGGAGCCGGTGATCTACCGTGGCCCCTGTCCGCGCGCGACCGCCTGGAGGCAGACGGAATGGCCCAGCTCATCAGCCGCGAAGAAGTACCCGTCGACATCGACTACTACGGCCTATACCTACAGGACTGGGACGACATCCAAGTACCCGACCCCTTCCCCAAAGGGTGGGAAGCCGGCCCCTTCCTGACCACCCGAACCGGCCGCCTGGACATCACCAGCGCCGCACACACGCACACCGCGACGCTGACAGTCGAAGTCTGGGACCAAGAACCCGCCCCGCCGCCAGGAGACTGGGAAGAAACCGCCCTGACCGAAATCGCCTGCACCTCAGGGAAACTCGAAGTCGGGGGCGTGACCAACGGCCCCATGCCGGACCCGATCCACCTGGCAGACCACGCAGGCACCTGGCGTGTGCGCATCACCTGCACAGGACGCGCCGAGGTCGCCGAGCTGGCCAAGCACGAAGCCGTCGAAGGCGTCGAACGCTACGTACTGCAGTTCTGGCCCAAACTGTGACGACACACCGCAGGCCGGGGACGCGAATGCTGCCACCGCATCCCCGGCCTGCCACCCCAGTCAAGACGTAATCTTCACCAGGAATCCGTCATCAGGGCCATCGACGACCCGATTCAGTTCGTAGTAGTCCCGCAGGAGATTCCCTGCCGCCCCGTTGTCTTTCTTAGGCAGCGCCTGCACGCTGAAATTCTTCGGATGCACCCGATGGTCGTACCTGGCAGCAGCTGCCCCCTCATATGTGGACTTGAAGGGGAACTCGTCACACTCCTTACCGCCATCGGTGTAGTTGTCCCCGAAGTACTTCTTGCAATTGTAGCGTGACTTGTTGTAGTTCTCCTTCATCCGAGCCCTGTCTCTGTACAGGCGCGTCAGCGGCTCATCCGCGTCCTGGCCCGGCAGCCGCTTGCCGCTGTAGGGCGGCTGCGTCTGCCCCGGCCGCTTGAACGCCTTCTCGATGTGCTTCGCGACAGCCGCCTCCGGCGCACCGGCCTTCTTGCTGTACGGCAACGCCGTCGTCACAGCGAAGCTCGCCGCCCCCTTCGCACTATTCGGCAGGTAGGACGCCTTGTCCCAGCGCGGCGGCAACATGAACACGTTCCCACCGTTGGGGATCTCAATAGTCCAGCCGGGAGGCGGCGTCATCGTGACCTTCGCCGAGTAGGCCGCGTGCACCAGGTCATCCGTCCGGTACCCCTGCCCTGGGGCAGCGTAGATGGTGTGCCTGAAGCTGCTGTCACCCCAGCCCTTGCTCACCGGCATCCGCGCCCCGCCGTACTTGTAATTCACGCCGCTCGGCCAACTCTTGTCGATCTTGCCCCGGAGATGGATACCGAGCCCGAAAGCGTTGTGAACGCCTCTCGACCGGAAGTCCGTCAGGTGATACGTGACCGTCACCGTGCGACTGTTCTTCGCAACAGTGCCGACCGTCATCACCCTGTAAGAACTCCAGCCCACCGGTCGGCCCTGCTTCCGCCACACCTGATTGAACTTCCGGCCCGAACACACCGCGAACCGGGACCGGACGTAAAACGCCTTGTTGCCGAGACTCTTCTCGCACTGCTTCCGCGACATCGAGCGGGCCGGCTCCGGCAACTGCACCGCAGCCGTCGACACGTCACGCCCCGGCCCGGACGGCGTCGCCGACTCGGTCACAGCCCGCGGCAGACTCGAGCGCGCCGGCCCGACCGTCTCCCGCGGCAACACCGCCTGCCCCTGCCCGCGCTGCACGGCCCGCAGCCGCTCCACCGCACCCGGCTTCCGCAGCTCCTCCAGACTCGGATCCTCACTGTTAAACGGCGCGACCGTGGAGATGACCTCCTGTACCGGCTCCTCCGCCCCGGCACTCCCCGCCGGAGCCAGCAACGGCCCCAACAACGCCGGCACCACCACGGCTGCCATACGCAACCGCGATCTACGCGCACCCGAACTTCGCACAAGCCCCCCTCAGAGCATCACGCCGCAACCACCCCATGCAGCCACGGCCGCACCACAGGTAACAGGGGCACACGGCCCACAGGGAAACGGCACCACACCCGTGGCGCGATCACGACTGAAAATGGCGAAGAGGGGCCGCCCCCGCTCCGACCGCCCCCGGACCGCGCCCGAAGCCCAGACACGACAACGCCCCCGCAGCCGAACGGCTACGGGGGCGCTGCGCGCTCTGGCCGGAAGCTCAGTCGAGGCGTTCGCCGAGCTTCGCCGCCTGCCGGTCGACGTCCTTCGTGTCCCACCACTCGAACAAACGGATGCGGAAGTCGTTGGCGATGCCGCGGACGAGGTGGTGCGGCGGCAAACCATTGAAGATCGCCATCTGCGTCCGGTCGCTCTCCAACCGCACCCGCCACCGCTGCTTGGAAGCCTCCAACTCGACCACCAGCGTGAACGTCCGGCCATGCTCCACAACATCCAGACCGGTCACGGTCAGCTCAGTAGCGGCCGAGAACAACTTGCCCATCAAGTGCGGAACCAACAGGTCCCTCACCTCGGAAGCAGACGGCATGAACGCCTCCCTCTAGCAGTCCGCAGCCGCCGAACTTGACTGCCTCGGCCTGAACGCCGTGATGACGCCCTGCGGATTGATGCTGTGGTCACCGCTGTAGACGCCCGGGTTGGTTACCACCTTGAACGAACTCCTCAGCGGACATCCCGGCTGGAGCCGCTCGAAGATCCGCTGTCCGGGACCCTGCGCCGTGATGGTACCGCTCCAGATGGTCCGGCCGATCTTCTTGTCGAAGGGCTTGCTCCAACGCCCCTTTGCGACCAGGTGCTTGTAGCCCCAGTTCTTGTCGCCGCAGCGCAGCGGCACCATCAGCGGCCCTCGGTAGTACTTGCGGAAGATGGTCTTCCTCGGCTGGCCGTTGCAGGTCGCCGCGGCGTGCACGGGCTCCGGCGCCTCCTCGGCTGCCGCTGCCGGGACGACAACCAGCGGCGCCGCCATGCCGGCCATCGCAGCAGCCATCAATACAGTCTTTGCAAACTTCAACGAAACCCCCTGATGCGTGGTCAATGCGCAACCAGAGCTATCACGAAGAACATTCGTTCGAGGCAGTTGACCAGCATGTATGGCGAGAATGTAATCAAAAGGTGGCGGCAAGTGAGTGACGCGTGGCTCGTCGCCCTTGCAACGCCAACCCTGTGCCAATGACACGAACATGCCCCCACCCGTCATGGGCGGAGGTACCGTCGTGTCCGGCCGACCGCCCTCAACCGCCATACCGCACACGGACACCGCGCGCTCCTACTAGGCCCACGGTGCTCCCCACGGCGGACCGCACACCGCCACCCATACAAGCCCGCGGCAAGCTGACCTGTTCGGCGCCGGCGGCCATGGCTGTGGAGCCGGCGGTCACGCTGCTGCGCTGCGCCCCGACGTTCCATGAGCGCGGATGCCCGCCCCCGTGCGAAGCGCTGGACAGGGCAGCCCGCATCCTGCACACGGACATGGTGGTGGTCCGCAACACGCGGGAGGAATGCCTGTCGGCGAGCAGCGGCGGGGGCAGGTGGGGTTCGTCGGGGAGTCGCGCACGGCTGGCCCCGAGGGCCTGTGCATCGGCTTCGAGCAGCGCGTGGCCGTGGCCCTGCCTGGCTGTCGGTGCCCGCAGGAGGCGACACCGTGAGCAAGGCCGACCAGGGCGCCGAGCTGCGTCTGCTGCGGGCCCGCGGCGGCGCCCCACGCCGCCGCCAGCAGCGGCCGGACCGCTTCGCGCGGATCACGGAAGCGGAAACCCCGGGGAGCACGGTCCGGTACATCGAGACGGGCGTCCGGGAGAAGGCCTGCGGCCTCCAGGGCGCGGACACCTGCACCCACCCCAAGGCTCGCCCGGTCATCAAGGGCACCCGCCCGCTACTGATCTGCACCCGCCGCCGCACCTACCCACGCTTGGAGGTCAGCAGCGAGGTGGTGATCAGCAAGCTGGTCAGCCAGCCGGGTACCCGGCCGAACCACTTCCTGGCCCGGGCGTTGCGTTGGGGCCGGTAGGCGGCTGTCCTGGGGTGGTCATTCGACCGCTTCCTGCTGGCGCTCGAACTCCCTGCGCTCGTCGACCATCCGAGCCTGCAATTCTTCCATTGCCTCAGGGAGGTCCTTGGTGGCCGCGACCCACTCCGGGTGCGGACGCGGCAGGCGCTTGCGGTCCAGGCGGGCCTCAAGGACCTCGTGCACGTCCAGGAGGGCGATGTGCTGCGCATATAACGCAGCCTCAGGCCCCGCGACGCGGGGGGAAACGGTGGCATTCATGTACATGACGATGGAGGTGCTGAGGCGTTCCCGGACCTGACGGTGACGGAAGCTGAAGATCTCCACGTAACAGTCCTCGGTGAACCGTAATTGGTGGTTGTAGCCTCTGACCGACCGGTCACCCAAGTGCACGGAACGCAGGATCGCCCGGAGCTTGGCGGCTGCTTGCTGCTCTGCGGCTGCCTCTCGCCCCCACCGTGAGTCCCGCACCACGAAGTAGTTGCCCACCAGGGCTATGACCGCGCCGAGAGGGCCGCCGACTAGGCCGCCAATGATCGCTTCGGACATGCCCTGAGTCTGGCAGGCGCCGGTGATCGGAAGGGCGGGTTCCGTCCAGCGGCTACCCTGAACTGCACGCCGACTGGTTCAGGGCCGAGCGAGGCGCGGGAGACGAGCACACACCCCGTGGCACGCCCCCGGCACGGCAGCGGCGGCATCCCCGCGGGCGCCGCCGCAACCCGCGATCAGCCGGCGGCCGCGTTCACCTGACGGGCCATGCGGGCCCGCTCCTGCATCGCCAGACCCAACGCGATCAGCCTGCTCCCGGCAGCCTCCGCCATGTCCGGCGTCAGGAACGAATCCAAGGCGTCGTCGGTGCTGACGACCAGGTGCGTCTCCCGCAACCGCGGATCCTCGCTGCAGGGGTCGGCGTGCAGGCGGACGTCGAGCTCGTGCACCTTCACGCCCGGCAGGAGGAACGAGCCCACCGACCAGAGCGCCGGCGCGCCGTAATGGTCCACGTCCTCCAGGGCGCGCTGGCCATCGGACACATGATCCACCACACACCACGACCGGCACGGAATCTCGACCAGCTGCTCACGACCCGGCCAGCCGATCCGAGCCGGAACGCGACGCTCGCCGAAGGAGGGAACGGGCTCGGCGGACGGTGACACAGGCACTACGCCACGCTCAGCCGCTACAGTCATTGATGAACCTCTCTCTGCTAGGAGCGGGTTTCTTGATCAGCGAGGTGATGACTCGCTGGTTGTCGGCGGCCGGGTGGGTGATGACCACCCGGCCGTCCGCGTTTCCAGGACAGTACAGACATCCGCCACCCGGTGTACCTGGGGACGTCAATTCACGTCCCGCCTCGCTGTCACGCCCGGGTGACACGGAATCAGCGCCCGCATGAGCGCGTGCGATAACCCGGTGCGACACGTGCTCGGCCCCACCAGGCGACCCCATCGTGAACCACCTCCCTCCCCGAGGACCCGGCATGATCCAACGGCCGCTGGAAAATGACCGGAAGCGACCGCTCGCCTCCATGCCGACGCTACGGCACCCGCGGAACCAGCCATCGAAAACCGGCACGGTCACCTGCGAGAAGACTCGACTCCAGCCGACTAAACCCGAAAAGACTCGAAGAGACCGCACGAGACTGGACCAGACCCGACCAGACCAGCTGACCGAAACTCGACGGCCAACCAGACGCTACGGCCAGCCCGCCCGGCGGCTGCCGGAACCAGACGCCTACCGACAAGCCGCCGACCTGGGCAGCGTCCGACTTGCCCGAGACGGTAGGATCTGGCGCGCTCCCTCCGCTCGCGCGGCCAAACACTGGCCAGAGGTCAAAGCGGCTGGAAGGCGGCGGGGGTGGCGCACCACGCCGGCGCCTCACAGGCGCCAGCGCAGCCCGAGGCCGATCAGTGCGCTGTCACCGACGTGGCGAACGGCGCCGACAACTTCGGTAGAGCCACCCCGAACGCCTGCGCGATCAGATACCGCGCCATCGTGTCGCGCTCCAACTCAGACCGGCCGGTCGGCATCGCCAGAACCACCTCACCGCCCCTCAACTCCACCACCGCACCGAAGAACGACCGATCGGTGATCGAAGACTCCGTCAGCTCCACGCGCGCCACAGCCAGCAACTCCGGCAACGGAGCACCCAAGACGAAGCCGGGGGAGAGGGACGGACAGGCCGGCGAGGGAAGGGGCGAGCACACTTCCACGTTGAGGTGTGGTGCCGCCGGAGAGGAAGCCGCAAGCGGCGGCTCGGCGCCAAGGTTGCAGCCGGGCTTTAAGCCCGACTGCGAGTTCAGCGTAGACTCCATGATGAAGTCCCTTCTTGACGGGATGGACTCAGTGATCAGCGAGCTGGAACTCGCTGGTTAACGGCGGCCGGGTGTTGACGCACCCGGCCGTCCGCGTTCCGAGGAACCTACCGGAGCGACAGGTATCAGACACAGCGCTTGCGAACGGTTCAAGCTCTGCCATAAGTGCAAAACTAAGTCGCCAAATCAGTTGCCAACTAAGTTGTGAACTATGCGCTGACCTTGTGTTTTGCATAGTAAACAGATCGGTGACCTGCGCGGTTCGTCGACGGGAAGATAGCGGGCGGCGCGGCGACTTTGTGAAGTCCCAATGTGCGAAAGTGTAGATATCGGTCATGTGGGAATGGCTTGATTGTGACGGTGCGGGATTTTCGCCGCACCCCGTCGGTGCCCATCTTCGCGAGGGCTGGCTCATCTTCGCGACCAGCGCCTCGGCCGCGCTACCCCCGGAGCGGGCGTGGAAGAAGCGGGCCCCCACGCCCCGCGCCCACCCACTACCTCATCCGACCGACCCTCGCCCGCTTATGGCCGAGCTCTTTCGAGCGGTGTCTCGACGACTCCCTTCCATCGACAAGCCAAACACCTTCCAGCAAGATCAGAGGACGTAGCGCTGTCACAAAGCAGAAGTAACAAAAACGGAGCACGGCCCTCCGCTTCAGAGTCGCAACCACAGTCCCGAGGCCGAGAATCCGACCCGCTCCTCGAAGGTACGCCCACCCCGTAATCCAGCCATCGAAAACCGGCACCGCCATCCCGCATCCAGCGACATCAACCGACATCGAACGGCACCGAGCGACATCGAAAAGCCCCCTGACGGGACAAAACGGCAGCAGCGCAGACGGCTGAAATTGGACAGTCAGGAGGCGACGGGGTGGCTGGCAGCGGCATCAGGACTCCTTCAAGGGGTGCGACAAGCCAAACAGACGAGTGCAAGATCAGTTCACACAGAAGTGACACAAAGGCTGCCCTTAAGGGCCGTAACTAGCTGTCGGCGCCGGCGCATCCGAGCCGCCGGGTTCCGTGTCCGGGCCTTTGTCGCAACCCGATGGGGCAAGAACATAGGCGGGCGACGGCATCCAGCCCAGATGATGAGGCGCTGACCAGCCGTGTACGAATGTCAACCGGGCCGTCAGAGCCCACGCGTCGGCAGATGCGCGCGAAACCCCGGTACCACGCGGAGGTGCGAGTCCGCGACCTCATCCCCACCAGCGGAAAGGCGCTGGCGACAACCCACGGCAACGCCTCCACGCAGTCTGCACCACCGACCCCGAAGGGCGGATCCCGATCGGGAAGCTGGCCGGAAAACGTCACGACGCCTTCCTGGGGCCGCGGTCCTTCTGCGGAACGAGGCCTGCAGAAGCTGGGTTGTGGCGAGACTAGTTGGAGCCGAGGAGGGGATTGGGATGCCGCCACAGGAGGCCGAGCGCGCAAGGCAGGTCCGGCTCCACGTCGAAGACCTGATGCTGCTCATGAACGCCAGCAAGATCAAGAAGGATCGGTTCGAGAAGGGTGGTTACCCCATCCCGCTCCGCAACTTCGACAAGGCTGAGTCCTTCTTCCTCGACTCCGGCACCCATGATGACGTCGAAGACAACGAGTACTTCAGCGACGTCACCCTCGACGATTTGGGACGCCGCATCAACTGCACCGTCGTCGCCCCAGCCCCCGAAGGCAAGATTGCGGTCCACCGCTACATCACAGTCCGTCGACCGCTCATGCCCGTCTCCACCATCACTCGCCACATCGTCGCCTCCCAGCGGCTCTACCTCGACCGGCGAACCGGCATCGGACGGACCTCCGTCCAATACTTCGGAACCAACAGCGCAGGCAACTGGAAGAGCTGGATCGATCTTGCCTCCAGCCAACCCCTCCACGAGGTCCACCCAGCCGAGTGTGGAGCCCTCCGAGTGACCCTCGGTGTCCAATTCGGTCGCGACTACCTTTGGTACGCCTACCTGAAGCTCCCCGGCGCCGAGGCCGGTGTCATGATCCCCACCACCCCGGAAGGGGCCCGCGCGCTCTTTCGCCTCCGCGACACCGAAGAAGGACGCAGTCGCCGCACCGCCCTGACCCACTGGGTAGGCGAACACCAGCGCCGCATCCGGAAGGACACGATCGATGAAACCCGCACCTGGGTCAGGGAACATGTCCGCGGCACCGCCAAGTTCACCTGGCGAGGTTTAGAAGGAGCGATCTATCCCGCCCCCTACGACCTCCGTCGTATCTCCAACGCTTAGCCAGCACAGCGAGGCCCCGCCCATCACGGGCGGGGTGCCTGCCCTGTTCGGTGTCAGCCCGACAAGACGCCGTCGAGGTACTCCTGCACGGGCTCGAATAGCCCGTAGGGCACGTACTCCGCGATCTCGGCGCGGGCGATCCAGGCGATGGCGTCGAGCTCTTCGGCGTCGGCGACGCGCGCCTCGCCATCGAGGACGCGGACCGCGGTGTACGACACGAGCCGGCCGGTCTTGGGGTGGACGCGTTCCCCCAGCAGTTTGATCGGCTCGACCACCAGCCCGGTCTCCTCCAGCGTCTCGCGCACAGCCGTCTGCTCGGCGGACTCGCCGTCCTCAACCTTGCCGGCCGGGAGCTGCCAGACGAGGTCGCCCTCGGGGACGCGGCGCCGGATCAGGAGCAGCCGGCCGGCCTGGACGACCACCGCTGCCGCGACCGGCGGCTCGGTCACCGGTACTGCCAGGAACTGCCGGTGCCCCGGTACTCGGAGACGGGGATCGGCTCGACGCCGTCCCGCATCCGCGCGCGGTACAGCAGCCCGTGCAGGTGGTCGACCTCGTGAGCGACGAGCCGGGCAAGGCCACGCTCGAAGATGGTGATCCGCTCCGTGCCATCGATGTCGCAGTGCTCGACGGAGATCGCAAGCGGGCGAGGCACCTTGCCCCGCACATCGAAAAAGCTTAGACAGCCCTCGTACTGTTCGTCCTGCTCGGGGGACTCCTCGACGATCCGAGGATTGAACAGCGTGATCGAGTCTCCCTCGGGCGTGCGGACGATCGCCGCGGCTCGGTCGATACCGATCTGCGGCGCGGCCATCCCCATGCCCTTACCGAACACGTGCACCGTTGCGGCGCGCTCGCACGCAGAAATCAGCTCGGCGATGACGCGGCGGGCATCCTCGGCTTCGGCTGGCAGATCGAACGTCCTCGCTGCCTTGGTGAGGATCGGATCGCCCTCCTGGACGACGCCGACGGCGCGCATCCTTTCGCTAGCGGTCGCTTCGGTCGCGGTCTCCACCTGTTGGGACTCCTCAAGATCGGGGCGCTGTCGGAATTTCCACTCGAGCCTGTACCTGGCGTGCAGCGGCGGGTCGACCGTCGACCACGCGTAGATCCGTCGGCCGTCCTGCTCGGTGCGCCGGATCGGGGTGCGTAGGGGGAGGGCTTCGGCGGTCATGGTGGTCTCGGTGCCCCACACCGTCGGGTCGATCTCGGCGGGGAAATCCAGGCGGACGCTCATCCGCTGCGTGGGCAGCCGGACCGCGCGCTGGAACCAGGATCCCCATTTTTGATCGCTGACCGTGTAGGTGTACTCCAGCCAGGATGATTCGCCAGGATAGAGCGGAGACTGGTCGAACAGGAGCCAAAGCTCCTTGAATGCGTCCCGATCATGCTTAACCCGCCACGTCAGCGGTTCCCCGTCCAGCGAGGCGCTGAGGCCGATCTCCTCCCACGTCAGCGGGTTGTCCCGGTAGTGCTGATTCGACCGCTCCGGATCGCCCGGGTAGCGGTCGACGGAGATCCGGATCAGATAGCGGGTCACCGGGTCAGGAGAGTCGTTGTAGAGCCGGCGCCGCTGCGTGGCCCGGTACACGTGCCCGTCATAGTGGAGCGTCGTGTCCTCATGCTCGACGATCAGGTTCGTCGTGTGCGTGTCCTCGCCGCTCGGCGCGGGGTGCGGAGCCACGGGCTGGCCGTGCTTGGCAATGTCGCGAAATGCGCGGCGGATCGCGCCCCCGGCTTGCAGCGCGTCGTCGGCCGCGACTGCGAACTCCTCGGACGGCGGTAGCTGGCCGCCCTCGACTTTCGACACATAGGACGGCGTGTACCCAACCTCGCGGGCCAGCTTCGACTGGCTCTTGCCGCGCACGTCGCGCCAGTGCTTCAGCTCGGCGATGAACGCCTCGGCTGCCGCCTGCATCGCTCCCCCTGTGCCTATGAGTGATGTGTGAGTGATCGACTCTCAGGCTGCCATCACACCCCGTCATCGCGATCTCCTCCTAGCGGCGGGCGAAACAACTCGCGCGCCTACTTGAAGGAGCCGATCGTGACGATCAGCTTTGGGCGCTACTCGGCGCTGAGCACTGACTTGTCCGGCCGTCTTGGCAGCTCGTCGGTGTCATGGGTGAGCCAACGGAGGAACGCGCAGATGTGCGCGTTCATGTCAGACCCCACGGACGCCACTGCAACCTGGGCGCGCGCGTACAGCTCGGGGTCGGGCCGGTACGTGCGGGCCGAGTTCTTGTGGATTCCGTGCGGCATGGAGAAATCTTCGCACGGTGGATTGCCACCGTCCAGGCACCACGCTACTTTGGTGGAGTGCCACCTGGAAGGCGCCTTCCACCGCCTTCCGTGTGCAAAAAAACGACCCCACCTCGGGCTTCCACACACCGAGGCAGGGTCTAACCGATCAGGTCTGTAGAGGAGACCCTGATGGCTGCTGCTCATTCTATGGGTGTGGCTAGCGGTACTTCCGCGCCCCCCAGTGCCCCGTTCGCCGACCGCCTGCTGTCGGCGCCGATCGATCGGCTGCTTGCTGAGAGCAACGCCGAGCTGATCGACAGCTCGATCACGGACCCCGGCTTCTTCGGGGCCGTCATCCAGCACAAGACGGGCGAGATCATCCTGACGCTGCCGACCGGCCGGTCCGAGCTGGAGCACGACACGATGGCCCGCTACCTGCTCGCCCAGGTATTCGACGTCGACCTGCCCAAGCTCCCCGCCCCGTTCGTCACGACCGACGTGGGGAGGGCCTGATGGCCACGTCGACCCCCAGCCCCACCCCCGCCGTCTACTCTCCGGTGGCTGAGGCGGAGCGTGTGGCCCGTTTGGAGTCGGCGCGCCGGCTGCTCGCTACCCCGTGCTACTGGTTGACGGTGCAGTCGTTGGATGCCGATTCGGCGTCTGCGGCGCGCCAGCTGGATGCCGTGTCTGTGCTGCTGGTGCGTGAGGGCTGGGTGCAGTGGGAGCCGCGTTCCGAGTCGGGCTTCTGCCTGATGGGTGCGCTGGAGTGTGTCACTGCTCCGGGCGCCTCGTTCATCAGTACGGCGTACCGGGTTCTGTCGCTGATGGTTCATGTCCGTACCGGCATGCAGGGGTCGGGGATCGCTGCCTGGAATGACGCCGCTGGCCGCGCGGTTGGCGAGGTGCTGGAGCTGATCGAGGACGCTGCCGAGTTGGCCCGCGGCTGGAAGGCGGTGGCGTCATGACTGCGATGATCGTGCGCTCTGTGGCGACGCAGCCGGGTTTGTCGCCCGCGGATCGTGCTGCGCATGACGCGTCGACGCTGGTCCGCCGTGAGGTTCTGGCGTCGTTCCCGGCTGGTGGCCCGCTCGGCTCCTGGCCGGCGGAGGACTTCGCCAAGGCTCGTCGTGCGGATGGTGTGCCGGCGGAGGTCGTCTACGACTATCCGTCGGACGCGTTCCTCGTGATCGTCCGGTCGGTGTCGTCGTGAGTGCGGGGCCGCGGTTCAGGCATCCGTTGCAGGCGGGTATTGCGATCGGCCGTTCGATGGCTCAGGTTGATCCGGCCCGGGGGGCTGCCCCGTTCATGCGGTTCCGGTTCGAGTCGCCGGCTGGTGAGTGGGCGATGGACGGCCATGTTTCTGAGGCTGGCGCCGTGTTGATTGCGGCTTTGTTGGAGGCGGAGGAGGACCGGCAGGCGAATCGTCCGCCGCGCCTGGCCGTTTTCCGACCGCTCCGTCCGGTCCGCTAGCCCCGCCCCCTCAATTGCCGTGGGTGGCGGTGTCTACGGCTCCTCTCCACCCGCCGCCCACGGCTTCCACTTCTTGATCCCTGATCTGCCCGGGAGGGCTTCATGACGTACATCCCGACCGCCCCTGACCTGAAGTTCGAGGTGGCCCAGACGATCCGAGCCTGTCGCAGGAGGATTGCGGCTGAGGCAGAGAAGGGGCGCGGTTTCTACGGCAGTACGGACCGCGACGAGGCTGGCGACTTCGTCACGGCCGGCAAGTCGCAGGTCTCCGTCCATGCGTTCATCCGGGCGAGCGAGGAGCGGAAGTCCGGAGGCTCCATCTGGGAGCGGGAGCTTCGAGTGAGGGTCGGTGCGGTCGCTAAGTGTCACGGCCACGGCTGTGTCAGCCCCGACTTTCACGACCAGCACGACGGCCACTTTCTGCTGGGTGACGACGCCGACGTCACCGCCGAAGCCGCCGTCCCGCTCGTTCAGGCTGCCCGTGAGTGGGCGCAGGCGCATGCGGAGAAGTGCCGCGCCCAGCCGTACACCGGCCGCTGAGCCGCCCCTTGTTCGCCGTGGCGGTGGGGTTTCGTTCCCCCGCGGCCCCCGCCGTCACGGCTCTAGCCCCGGTATCCCGCCGCGAGGGCGTCGGATCGGATCCGGCCCGGGGCGCGCACTTCGCACGATCATCCCTGTTTCTCTGACGGAAGGAAGCGTTATGTCGCAGGCGGAGCGTGACTGGCTGGACTCGGCACACCGGAAGTACATGGCGACTCAGCCGGCCCCGGAGCACTGTGGCGAGCCCGCTGCGCCGATCGGTGGGGGTCGGTACGAGTGCCTGAAGGACGATGCCGTGTTCGGCGTCGACTACACGACTGGTGACGTGGGCTGGAAGACGCGCTGATGGCTTCGGCGATCGTTGCTGCTGCTGCCGCCCTGGCGGGTGTGCTGGTGACGCAGGTGACGGGCCTGCTGCAGGGGCGGCGGGAGCGGGCGGAGTGGTGGCGTGAGCGTTTGCTGGATGCGCTGTCGGATCTGCTCGCGGCTGGGGTGGATCACCGGCGTCACCAGTATCTGAAGATCGCCGCCCGTCGTGAGGGGTTGCCGGACACGCGGGAGACGCGTGAGGCCCGCTATGAGGCGCGGTCGTCGGTGACGCGGGCGATGGCGGCCGTGCAGATCGCCACCCGCGACCGCGAGGTCCTGGACCTGGCCCACCGGCTCGTCGATGCGTCCTTCGCGCTCGGCGATGCCGCGGACAGCGACGTCGACGCGGTCGGTGATGCGGCACGGGACGCCCACAACGAGCTCCTGGCCACGGCGGCGCATCTGGCGCACCGGCTGCGCTGAACAGCACTACGCACCATCCAACTCCACCGAGAGGAGCCCGTGATGGGCAATTCCAGCAACGAGATCACCGACGCGGCCGTAGACGCGGTGGTCCAGTCCGGCAACACCGGTGACGTGACCGTCGACCAGCACACCACGACCGTGCAGGTGAACAACGGCGACGGCACGACCTACATCAACGGCGACATGAACGGCCCGCTCGGCCACACCTTCAACCGCTGACCGGCTGCCCGATCCGCTCCTCCCGACAACGGAAGGAAGCCCTATGGGCCTGTTCAAGAAGTCGCCTGAGGAGAAGTCCGCGATCGCCGAGATGAAGGCGGCCGATGCGGCACTGCACGCGAACCAGCGGCGCGAGGAGAAGGCGGGGATCCGCCACGAGACGCCGGAGTACGAGCGACTCAACAAGATCGCCAACGAGAAGGCGAAGGAGGTCAGCTTCTGGCGCGGCGGCACCAAGCGCTGACCGGTTGCCTGTGGTCCCGGACTTCGTGCCGGGGCCGCGGGGAGCCGGGACAGTCCCGGACCGTGTTCGAGAGGACCACCAAGGTGTCTGACCGTATGAGGGCCCAGGCCGCGAAGAACCGGGCGGCGGCGAAGGAACTGCGTAGCCGCGGCAAGGACGAGATCGCGAAGCGCTACGAGGACCGGGCCGACGAGCTGGAGTCGGGACGGGTCACCGACGTCACGGACGTGGTGTCCAGCCTGATTCGGGCGGCCTTCCGAGGCCGCTGAGGGGCCGGGACAGCCCCGGAGGAAGGAGGAGGGATGTCGAAGGCGAGGGCCGCGAATCCGCCTCCGGGTGAGTGCCGGCAGTGCTGGCAGCACGCGGAGGATCCCGACGCGCACAGGCACCTCGGGTTTTTCGAGGACTGCCTGGAGTGCATCGCCTGCGCGGCTACCAACCACGGCAACGGCACCAAGATCGTGCCGAAGAAGCCGTCCATCTGGATCTGACCTTGAGGGGGCTGTGATGCGCCCGTATCTGATCACTGCGAAGCCGGGTCGGTTGCTCCGGTCGGCTGCGTGGCTGCGGGTGTGGGCGCTGCGGTCTCTGGCCCTGGCCGTCATGGCCGGGCTCGGCGCGGTCGTGTTCGCCGTCCGCTGTCTGCGCCCGGTCGTCAACTACGCGGCGACGCGGGCGGCGTGGCTGGAGCTGTGGGCGGCGTCCGTGACGGGGATCGGCCCGGTCGGTGCCGCGCTCGGTTCGGGCCTGACTGACGAGTTTGTCCGCGAATTCCACAAGGCGCGCACCGGCGCGCCGGTCTAGGAGGAGCTGTGAGGATGCCCCACCCCGTCGAACTGATCGGCGGCGCCACAACTGCCGTGATCACTGGGAGCACCGTTGTCGAACTGGCCGATCACGACGTCGGGGTGCTGTCCACGCTGACGGTCGCCTTCGCCATGCTCTCGGCGGGCGTGACGCTGACCGAGCGGGTTGCGCAGGCGGTGACCACCGAGGTGTACCGGTGCTCGGTGCAGACCTGCTCCGTGGAGATCCGCGCGACCCGCAACCACGCGCCGGAGCGGCTCGCGGTGCTGCGGGAGATGGCGACGGACCACAGCCGGCACGGAACGGCGGTCCTCTGATGCCGGTCACGTTCCGCAGGAGTTTCCGGATCTTCCCCGGGGTCCAGCTCAACATCAACCGTCGGTCGTGGTCGATCACGCTCGGCGGCCGTCACGGGCCCCGCCACACGATCTCCTCCACCGGCCGCCGCACCACCTCCATGGATCTTCCTGGGCCGTTCGGCTACCGCCACAACCACCGTCGCCGCTGACTAGGAAAGGAACCGCCCGTCATGACCGCCAGTCCGCCCCTGATGAACGGCCAACGGAGGCCGGCCATGCCCGTGCTCGGGGACTGGCGGCCCGCCACAGATACACCCGTACCTGAGCCCGTCGAGGAACAGCGCGACCCTGAGCCCGCCGTCGAGACGCCGGACGAGAGTGCCGCCGCGAAGGCGTGGGCTGAGGCGGAGGAGCGGCGTCTGGCCGCCGAGGCGCAGAAGGAAGCCGCGCTCAGGCGGGCAGCCGCCGAGGCCGAAGCGATCCGCGCCAAGGCTGCCGAGGAGACGCGCCGGATGCGTCTGGCCAACGACCGCGCCGAGCGCAAGGCCCGCGAGGAGCAGGCCGCGTCCGAAGCCCGGATCGCCGAGAGCCTCAAGCGCAAGGCGGACGCCGACCGCGCCCGTGAGGAAGCCGACCGCCAGGCCGCGGAACAGCGGCAGTCCGCAACCGAGCAGGCGGAGGCGGTCGAGAAGGCCGGCAAGCGGTGGCGCCGGGTCGCCAAAGGCTTCTATGTGCTGTGCGCGGCCGTGGCCTTGCCGGTGCAGATGAACGCCTTCTACCGGCCGGGCGCCGAGTATCTGGTCGTCGCCCCGTTCTTCATTGAGCTGATCGCCCTGGTGGCCCTCGTCGGTGCTGCTGCCGCGGTCACCGCCGGGCGCCCGCACTGGCACTACCGGCTCGTCGCCTGGGCCGGCGCGTTGACCGCCGCCACGATCAACATCGTGCACGGGCTTGCCGCCTACGACCCGGCGACGGCGTTCGGCACCGCCCTCGCCTCCGTTGCCGGGCCAGGGATGTGGGATCTGCACGAGCATGGCCGCCTCCGCAAGCGCGACGGGAAGGTGTCGTGGCGTCAGCGCCGGAGGCAACGGAAGGCGGCCGCGAGGGAGGAGGCCCGCAGGGCGGCCGAGAAGAAGGCGGCGGACAAGGCCGCGGCAGCCGCAGCGGAACAGTTGGCCGCGGCGCGCGCCGCGGAGTTCCCGAAGGTGTGGGAGCACGCGTGCCGGCTCGCCGCCGCGCTCGGTGAGACGGCCGTGACCGAGGCCGTGTGGCGGCGCGCGCACCTTGACATCGAGGGCACCGATCCGGGCGAGTCCGCCGAGGTGATCCGGGCTCGCAACGTGGCCGCCGCGCGCGTCGAATCAGCCCGCACCGGCACCCCCGTCAACGCTCGGAGCAGGGCCAAGTCGCCGCAGGTCGATCAACAAGTGCCCCCTCGTTCGCGGCGCGGCCACGCGGGGGGGCCGAAGGTGCGCGGAGTGCGACGTCCGAACGACACTCCGAAGTTCTCTCAGGCCGCCCGCCGACAGGCTTCCATCACCGCCCGCAACGCGCTCGGGAAGGACCAGTGATGACGACCGAGATGGACCGCGGTCTGCCTGCGGACTGGGACCTGGACAAGATCGTGCCGGGTGAGGTCGTCACCCCCGACGAGGGCGAGGACGAGGACATCGCGCCGGGCGTCGTCGAGGTGTACGAGCCGGGCGAGCCGGTGCTGCACAAGGTCGGCACGGCGGCGATGGTCGTCGCCGCGACGACCGGCCGCGCGGTCGGGCTGACCGCGCGCGGCGGGGGAGTGCTCGGCCGCTGGTTCGCCCACGGCCTGAAGGCCGTCTCCTACCTGGGCTGGCGGTACGTGCGCGCCCACGATCTCCAGGAGGTGATGGGCGGCATGCAGCGCACCGCCGACTGGAACAAGGTCACGATGGTGCGGCATGCCCGCTGGCGGTTCCTCGGCTGGACCGGCGGCATCACCGGCGCGCTGAACCTGTCCGGCTGGATCGCCCTGATCACCGCCGGTGACATGGACCCGGTCGGCCTGTCCATGGCGATCCCGCCGACCGGCACCGGACTGATCGCCGGAACGGCGATCACCGTCTACGGCCGGTACCGGCTCAACCGGCCCGACATCGCCCCCGAGGCGTACATCGCCGACCAGGACGACCCGAACTCGGACGAGCCGTTCCCGCTGGCCATGTGCCAGTCCCCGGGCCAAGTCGAAGACTGCGTCTCCCGGGCGCTGGCCTGGGAAGGCATTGGTACCCGGACGGTACGAGTGCTCGGCTTCCGCGGCTGGGGCTGGGAGATCGATGTCTCCCTCAAGGGCGCCGCACCCGAGCAGGTCAACGCCGTGATGAGCAAACTCGACTCGCATTTCGGCATCGGCAAGGGCGGCACCCTCAGCGAGCCCGACCCCAACGACAATTCCCACCTCACGCTGCGCCTTGTGCAGTCCGACCCCTTTGTCGACATGCCGCGCCCAACGGTGCACGCCCCCAACAGCCTGTCCGTGCGGGACGCCGTTGTGTACGGACGCTGCATGGACGGCTCCCACTTCGAGGCCCGGCTGCGCGGAATGTTCATGCTCATCATCGGCTCGTCAGGGTCGGCGAAGACTAAGGGTGCCCTGCGCTGCCTCGCCGAGGCCGTCACCGCCTGCCGGGACGCCATCGCCATCGAGATGGACCCGGTCAAGGATGGCATCCGAGAATTCTCCGAGGTCATGGCGCTGCCGCCCATCAGGGGTCGCGAGGAGTGCACGGAGAAGCTCCGGTGGCTGCGCGACATCGCCTCGGCCCGCAACCAGGTCAAGTCTGCCAAGGAGATGGGCGACCTGTGGGAACCCACCGCCGAGAACCCTGCGATCTATGGGTTCATCGACGAGTTCATCTTCCTGTCCCCGGAGGCCAAGGAAATCGCGATCGAGATCCTTCGCATCGGCCGGGAGACGGGCGTCTACCTCATCTTCGCCGCACAGGAGGCGACGCAGGACTCGCTCGGCGATGCCATCGCCAGCGCTGTTACGTACCGGGTGATGCTGGCCGCGCGCAGTGAGGACATCCAGCTCGTGCTCGGCAAGGGAGCCAGCGCGATGGGCTACCGTCCCGACCGGCTGCGCCCGGCCGTGGATGACGAGCGGGTCTACGACGCAGGCAAGTTCTACATCGCCGGACCCGGCTTCGACCGGCCCGTGCTGTGGCGGTGGAACCGATTCGAACGGGACCAGATCCGGCAGGCGGTCAAGGCCCGCCAAGAAGCCGGCCGCCCTTGGTTCGATCACGACAGTCTCGCCGCCGCCGACCTGCTCCACGTCATCCGCCAGGAGGGCGCGGCGGGCGAGGCCTCACTGGCGGACCGCCTCGATGCCCTCGACGAGCAAGGAGGAGTAGAGGATGCGGCCGTGGTGGCGGTCCTGCTTCGGGCTTTCGGGGATAAGCAGTTTCTGCCGACGACGGAGGTGTTGCTGCCCGCGCTGGCCGAGGCCGGTATCGAGTCGGATGCGACGTCCCTCGCCCAACTGTTGAGGAAGCATGCCCCGTCGGTGAAGGCCAGCCGTGAGGAGTGGGACGGACGGCCGCAGGTCCGTGGCTGGTCCCGCGGAGCTGTCGAGCAGGCTGCCGCAGGGCTGCTGGACCCGTCTTTGGCCCGTCTACGGGCCGCCTAACCCCCGTCTTTGACCCGTCTACAGCCCGTCTAGCCACTCAAGGAAAGTCGCAGGTAGCCGGGTCGTAGACGGGCGATAGTCGGGCCTTAGACGGCCCATAGACGCCCTATTGATCCACATATGCACGCTTCGTTCTTGGGAGATTGTGATCATGGCCACCAAGAAGCCGACCGCCCGCAAGCGGACTGCCGCGCGCCGCCGGAAGACCGTCAGCCGCGCCCGCCGGCCCCGCATCCCGCGCTCGGGCCCGCTGCACGTCCGGCTCACCGCCTGGGCCATGATCCGCGTCGTCGACCACCTCGACCTCCACAAGGACGGGCTGCGGTCCCGCAAGGACGCGGCGATCCTCCGCGCCACCCATGAAGGCTGCACCACCTGCGGCGGCAACGGGCAGATCTTCACCAAGCGCAAGGACGGCTCCTTCTCCGGCTCTAAACCGTGCCCCGCCACGCCGACCAGAACCCGCGTGTCCAAGTGGCAGGTCTACAAGGCGTCCCGGTTCGGCGCGGAGAAGCGCTCCGGGCTCGTCGGCTGCTCCTGCCCGTGCGGCTGGAAGCAGAAGCCGCGCTTCCGCGACGCCAAGGAAGCCACCAAGGCGCTGCGCTCCCACGAGAAGACCAAGCACGGCGGGAAGTCGGTTGGCGGCACCTGGTACGCCCAAGTCGCCAAGGCCACCTCGGGCATCGCCGCGAAGACGCCGTCCGCCCAGCCCTCCGTCCGCAAGGTCAACACCGGCAAGTCCACACCGAACGCTGGGACTGCGGCCTGACCGCTGCCTGCCCGCCAGGCGCACGGTCCTGGCGGTCAGGGAGCTGGACCAGCGATCCACCCCGTCCCGACAAGGAGATGTTCATGCCCGGACCCGAGTTCGTGATCGACACCTTCCAGACCGCCGGAGCCCTCGAAGCGCCGACGGCCCCCGCCTGGGCTGCGGTTGCCCGGCGCGCCGACGGCCGGCTGGTGCGCCGGCACGGCAGCACGGTCCGCTCCGGCGGCCACCCGACCGAGCAGGCCGCCCGCGCGGCCGTCGCCCGCCAGCTCGACGCCGCCGTCGCGGCCTGACCACACCAGAGGAGATCGTCATGGAGCCGCTGTCCGACCGGCCGCCGCTCGACCACCCCGCGGTCGGGCAGCGGTCTCATAATCCGTCGGCCGGTCCTTCCGGCGCCGAGCTGAAGGACGCGGTGAACGCCGCGATCCTCGAGGAGATCCGCAAGGCCCCGACGGCCTACTGCGATCCGAGCCCGGTGCCTCTGGTCGGCGCCGCTCCGCCCGTTGCGCAGCCGGGCCGTCCGCCGATGAGCCAGAAGGCCACCGATGCCAGCGTGGTGATGGTGGCCAGCGGGTTTCTCACCCTGTGCGTCGGTGTTGCCGCCTCGGCGGTCCTGTACTTCTCCGGCGAGGCCGATCCCGTTGTGGTCGGCTGCCTGACCGCCGCTCCACCTGTGACGTTTTTCTCCGCCAAGGGCCTGGCGAAAGTCCTCGGCAAGGCCCTGAAACAGGCCGTCCCGGCCCAGCACCACCACCACTACAACGCGCCCGTCACGCAGGACCAGCGCACGACCCACACCGAGACCCGCGCGGTGTGGTCCAAGACCATCAACCAGGGTGGAAGCCAATGACCGCCACAAGGGTCCGGGCCCGTGAGAGCGCGCTTACGGCTGCCCAGGAGGAGCGGCTCGCCCGCTACGACATCGACCCGGAGCACGTCTGGTGGTGGGGCCCGCACTCCGGGATCGACTACAACTGGGTGCGGGCCTGGCGTGGCATCTCCCTCGTCGGTCTGCCGCGGGAGCAGCCTGGCCTTGATCCGGAGGACGTTGACTGGGATGAGGACATCGCGTGCCGGACCGTCTACGCGATCGGCCACGGTTTACCCGCCGACAAGGTCTTGGAGGCGCTAGCGGCGCACGCCTCTTGGGGGCACGAGAAGCCACGCCCGCTTCGCCCCCTAACCAAGGATGATCTCGTTGAGGGATGGGCGGAGTTCCTGCGGCACCGCATCTTCGGTTGCCCCAACCGCTACAACTGCGACGACGAGGACAGCTTGTACGTCTTCGACGCGGCGCCCAGCGACTACCTAGTAGTCCCCGTCACCCGCGTCAGCCATCCGGAGGCCGTGTGAACGCCCGCATGCTGACCGCTGTTGTGGCCGTCTCATCGGCGCTGTTGGTGGCGGTCGCCTACGCGGTACATACGGCGGGCGCGTCCGACGTGCAGGCCGCCACGGTCGTCGTGGCCGTGTTCGCCGTCATCCTCACCGCCCTCGCCCTCGCCCTCACCGGACTGAGGACGCAGGAGTAGGCCGCCCCGCCCCAGCAGCGCCCCCAACGGGAAGCTGTTGGGGGCGCTGCCGCGTGATCTGCCAGGTGTTGTCAACCCTCTGGTGCATCATTGGCTCAACGCACCCCCCGCTTCCCGTGCCACCCGAGGAGCCCGCCGTGCACGATGACCCCACCGAGCTGGATGGTTACGACTGGCCGACCTGTGTCGCTCCGCGGTGCGGTCGGCAGCTTTGGGCCACCGAGGCGGGACGGTTCGCGTGCCGCCCGTGCGAGGACGCGACGGCCGCTCGTGTCCGCGAACTCCCCGTGCTCTTCTCCCGGCTGGATTCGACGGCGATGTTGATGAAGGGTGGGCGCCGTGCTGGTGCCGTCACGTCTGGGAGCCGCACGCCGCCGATCCCGCCGCGCCTCGACGTCCTCGCCCTCGTCGGGCCCGGCGGGATAGCCGCCCGGCTGTCGGCGATCGAGGATGCGTGGCGAGGCGCGCTCGGCTGGACGGTCGCCCCGTGGCGCGGCAATTCCGCCGAAGCCGTCCCGCACTTGGTGAAGTTCCTCGGCGACAACTTGCTGTGGGCCTGCTCGTCCTACGACAGCATCGGGCAGGACATCGACGACCTGCGCCGCCTGCACGGTGAATGCCGGGCCCTCGCTGACGGCGATAAGCGCGGCGGCCGTGTCCAGGTCGGCTTCTGCCCGGCCCGCTACGAGGACGGCGCCCTCTGCTGGCAGCCTCTCACCGCGGCCACCGACAACCACCGCATCCACTGCCACGCGTGCGGGGCCAGGTGGGACGGGCTGGGGGAGTGGCGCGACCTTCGCGAAGCGCAGAAGGCCGCAGTTCTCGCTCATGAGCAGGGGGTGGCAGCATGACCCGGTACTTGAGCGCTTGACAAACGGCGATCACCGAAGTCACTCTGTGCTCAGATAGCTGAACTTCGCGCTGAGGCCACCCGCCACCCCGGGTGGCCTTCGTCGTATCCGGAGGTGATCCGATGCCTTCCGGCACCCCCACCCTCGTCACGGCCGTAGACCTCGCCTACTGGTCCGGGCGGCCTGTCGGGACCGTCTGGCGGTGGGCCTCCGAGGGCCGCATCACCGTCTACGGCAGAGGCAAGGCCGCGCGCTACGACCTCAACGAAGTCGCCGCCGCCGAGCGCGACCCCGATACCCGCGAGCTCGTCACCGCCGCCCCGGCACCTCCGCTCAAGCAGCGGCAGCGGAACGCCGCCTAGACCCTGCGCCTGGTGGTCGGCGCAGGCAGGGTCTTGTAGCACCGCCAGCGCTCGGCCCGCTTCGTCCGCCCGGCTCTGTGGGGGGCCGGGCGGACGCGGCGCCCTCTTGTTGCAGTTGGTGCCGAACGCGGGGGTGCGGGTCAGCGCCGTCCGTCGCGGATCTGGTAGATGCGGGCGCGTGTCAGGCCTGCTGCGTCCGCGATGGCGGTCACGGGGACCCGTCCGATGGCGGCGCGGATGAGGCTGTCTCGGTGTTCTTCGGCGTCGGTGATGGCGCGGGCTGCGGCCGCGATGTCGTCGAGGAGGTCCCCTTCGGCGGTGGGGCCGGCGTGGGCGCCGGGGAGCTCGCTGTTCACCTGGTCGGCGAGGACCTGCCACATCTCTTCGGTGGGGTTGCCCTCATCGTCGGTGTCGATGTCGAGGCCCTCGAAGTCTTCGAGGGTGACAGGGGTGTAGTCGTCGCCCCTGTCGATGCTGCCGCCGTTCTTCCACAGATCTCGGATCTGCTGTGCGGTTACCTTCATGCGCTGACCTCTCTCGGGCGTGATGGTGCCGCCGTCACGCGTCGGCTCGGCGTCACGGCGGCGGTTGGTGTGTCTAGGCGTCGTAGGAGTTGATCTGGTCGGCGAGGACCTGTGCCATGCCCGGGCCCAGGGTGCCGTCGTCGTGGACGTCGATGTCGCCCATCTCGCCGAGTTCCTGCTGGTGAACGGGCTCGTGGCCCTGGCCTCGATCGAGTGTGCCGCCGTTGTCCCAGAGGTTCTGTACCTGCTGCGCGGTGACCGTCATGGTGTTCCCTTCCGCCGCCACCTTGTGTAGCGCGCTTGACATTCACTATGGCGGTACGGGTCGGCCGTGTCAAGCATGCTATACGGGCGGCTTTGCTGTGCCCCACCACCCCCATTTCTCCGCCGCCCGGCAAGCCCCCCCCCCGCCCCGGGCGGCGGAACCCCACCTTGCGGACGGAGGTGGCGGGTTGAAGCGCGTACTCACCGCCCTCGGCGCGGCTGCCGGTCTCCTCGTCGCCAGCCTCACCGCGCCCACCGCCGACGCCGGGCCCGCGTGGAAGCTGCGGTTCTCCGACGGCTTCAACACCCCGGTGACGAAGGGCCGCTTCTCCGACTGCGGCCACTACGTCGACACGGCGCGCGCCTACTGCGGGGGCCTGTCCGGCAGCACCCGGGCGAACTGGTGGGCCTATCCAAAGGGCTGGCCCGACACCGCCACGCAGCGCGGCTACCCGGTCGGCGGGATTTACGACCCGGCGTCCACGGTGTGGATCTCCGGCGGGCAGATGCACATCCGCATGTGGCGCGGCAGCAGCGGCCCCGTCCACTCGGCGGCCGTCGTACCGAAGAAGCTGTGGGGGCAGAAGTACGGCAGGTACGAGGAGCGCTTCCGCGTCTCCAAGATCGCCGTCGGCTACAAGAGCGCACACCTGCTGTGGCCCGTCGTGAACGAGACCTGCCCCGGCTGCGAAATCGACTTCCCCGAGCTGGAGTGGACCGAGGACATCCACGCCTTCACCCACCCCAAAGGCGGCGGCAAGCAGGACGCCTTCGACACCAACCGCGACTGGAGCACCTGGCGGACCTCAGTGATCGAGTGGAAGCCGGGCGAAGTCCGCTACTACCTCGACGGCCGGCTCATCGGCCGCTCGACCCGCGGTATCCCCGACAAGCCGATGAGCTGGATCATCCAGAACGAGGCCGCCCTCAACGGGGACCGGGCCGCGCCGAACTCGTCCGCGCAGATGGACATCGCCTACGTCAAAGGCTGGACCTGGGGCTGAACCCGGAAGGAGGGCCGTAGCCATCGCTGACAACCTTTCGAATACAGCCGAGAACAGGACCGTGGACTGGCTCATGGGAACGGCCACCACCGCTCCCACGGCACCGCTGAAGGTTGCTCTCGTCACCGTGGCGGGGGACGACGCGACGGCCGGCACTGAGGTGACGGGCGGGTCCTACGCCCGGAAGAACCTCAGCGTGGCCGCGGCCTCGGGTGGCAGCGTCTCCACCAGCGCGGATCTGGTCTGGACGGGGATGCCTGCGGGGACGATCGTCGGCTGGGAGATCTGGGACTCTGCCGGAACCCCGGTCCGCTGGTGGTATGGACCGCTGGACGGCCCCAAGACCCTCGCGCTCAACGACGAGTTCAAGATTGCTGCCGGTGGTCTGACACTGTCGATCTCGTGATCGGAGGCGTCGGGTGCCCGCCTTCTCCGCGCTCGTCGACAACTTCAACGACAACGTGATCGGCCCCGAGTGGGGCAACTCCTACGGGGCTGTGAGCGAGGTCAGCGGCCGGGCGCGAGCCCAGTGCGCGGCCGGAACCTATGCCGGCTTCCAGACCGCCAAGGCCTACACCCTCGCCGGGAGTTCGGTATACCTGCAAGTCCCGGTGGCCGCGGCCGTGAACGGCGCCTCGGTAGAGGCGCAGACGGCCATCGTGATCACGCCCGACCCGCTCGCAGGCACGAACCTGGCCTTCAACATCAACACGGTGACGGGCACCATCCGCTGCGAGTCGAACGTCGGCTACACCGACGGCGCCGCCGTATCCCTCACCTACGATCCCGTGGCACACCGGTGGCTGCGGATCCGCGAGACCGGCGGCAGCCTCTTCTGGGACACCAGCCCGGACGGCAGCACCTGGACGAACCGGCGCACCCTCACCACCCCGGCCTGGGTCGCCTCCGCCGTCAACAGCCTTGCGCTCGACCTTTTCTCCTACCGCGACTCCGGGACCGCGAACTACTCCGAGTTCGACAACGTCAACACGATGTCGAACGGCGCGACGTTCGTCGGCACCGGCACGGGCAGCGCGCAGAGTGCGGCCACCGCGATCGGCGCCCGCACAGCCACCGGCACCGCCGCGGGCGCAGCGACCGTCGACGCCGCCGCGGTCGGCCTGACCGTGCACGTCGCCACCGCCTCCGGCAGCGCGCAGAGCGACGCCGGCGTCGTCTCCGCGACGAACGAAATCCCGGAGGTGGCAGCCTTGGCGGCAGGCGACTGGGACCTCCACATCGAGCAGGGAAGCACGTTCGTGCAGACGTACACGGTCACCGACGACCCCGGCTTCACCTGGGCCGGCTGGGGCGCCCGCGCGCAGATCCGCTCCGCAGCCTCCCCAAGCGGCCAGCTCTTCCTGGACCTCACCCCCTACCTGACGGTCGACGGCCCATCGATCCGGCTTGCCATCCCCGCCGAGCAGACCACCGCGCTCACCCACGACGGCCGCTGGGACCTTGAGGTGGTGCTGGGCGTGACCGTGGTCCGGCTCTTGCAGGGCGCGGTGAAGGTCAGCCTGGAGGTGACCAGGTGAAGATCCAGGTGACCGGAGAGCAGCCCACTGACCGCATCGATGTCACCGGCGGCGCCTCCTCTACCGTCATCGACGTGACGGCCGGCCTGGTCTGGTCCGTCAACGGACGCACCGGCAGCGTCGTCGGGCTGGCGGAGGCGGATCAGGTCGAGGACATCGCCCAGGCCGCGGTGGCGGAGCATGTAGCCGCCGATGACCCGCATGCAGACCGCGCATGGGCGGACAGTGCCCTGCAGGCGCACGTTCTGGCGGCTGATCCGCACGGTGACCGGGCCGCGGCCACCGCCGCTCTCACCGCGCACACGGTGGCTGTAGACCCGCACGGCGACCGCGCCTACGCTGACAACCTGGTGTCCGTCGACTGGATCAACCCCACGAAAAGCCCCTACGGTGCTGACTCCGCCGGCGCCGTCGACGCCACCACGGCCATTCAGGCCGCCATCAACGCGCTCGGCTCGCGCGGTGGGACCGTCTACCTGCCGCCCGGAGATTTCCTCCTCAACGGCCCCAGCCCGGTCAACCTGCCAGCGCCGATCACCCTCCAGGGCGCCGGGCACGGGGCGACGACGCTACGGATCGGCTCCTCCTTCGCCGGCACGTCGGCGATCACGGTCAGCTCCGACGACTGCATGATCCAGGGGCTGCAGATCCGCGGCGCGTCCTCGACGACCACGTCCAACCCCGCCTGCCACGGCGTGACGGCGACGGGCGTGCAGGAGTTCAGGGTCTTCAACACCACGTTCCAGTGGATCAACGGGTACGCGATCCGGGCCTTCGGCACCGCGGCCACCACGCTGCACGGAACCCAGGTCGACATGATCAAGGTTCAGTCATGTGCGGGCGGCATCCACATCAAGTCCGACCCGGCAGCCATGGCCGCCAACGTCATGCTGTCTAACGTCTTCACGCGCTTCCTCGGCGTCAACTCCGGCCCCAACGCGAACTTGGACGGGATCCGGATCGAGGACTCCTGGGACGTCCTGGCGCAGAACGTCCTGCCGTGGATGCAGGCCACCCAGGGCGGCACCGGCGCTGCGTTCCGCGTGACCGGCAACTGCGCGGCGATCTTCGTGCAGAACCTCGACGCGCTCGGCCCGCAGACCGGCACCGCCAACGTGATCATCGAGTCCGGCCCGAACGGCGACCCGCAGAACATCCAGATCCAGGGCGGCGTCATCCAGCAAGGCCTCATCGGCATCCTGATCGCCGGAGCCGCCAACCAGGTCAGGGTTCGCACCATGCGGATCCTGAACAACCAGACGCACAACATCGCCGTCACGAGCAGCGGCTTCGGGATCTACTTCGACGAGTGCCTGATGTCCCTCGGCGGCCAAGGCGCGACCGGCACCAACTACGACGTGGACTGGACCGGCGGCGCCGACGGCTTCATCACCGACTGCCGCTTCGGCTCCGCCGTCGTCACCGCCGGCACCGCGGGCGTCCAAGGCGTCATCAACATCACCAGCGCCGTCGTCCGCGTCCTCAACGCCAACTTCGCGGGCACCGGCAGCGCCTCCACGAACTGGTACCCCGACATCGCCCCGCAGTTCGCCACCCGCGTCGACGGCACGAACTACGAGGCGCGCGGAAATGTGGACATGCAGTTCGCGGCCGGGCAGCGGCTCTCCCTCCGCCCGAACGCCTCCAGCAACAACACCATCGCGATCAACGTCCTGGGCACCGACGTCAACGACCGCTACCGGCTCCTCGGCGACGGCACCAGCCAGTACGGCATCGGATCCTCCGCCCGCGACACCACCTGGGGCCGTCAGGGCGCCGCCCAGATCGGCACCCCCGACTCCGACATCGTCATCGGCCTCGCCGGAAAAGGACTGCGGGTCAAAGAGGGCAGCAACGCCAAAATGGGGACGACGACCCTCAATGGGACGACAGACGTCACCGTCAGCACGACCGCCGTCGCCAGTAACAGCCGGATCTTCCTCACCATCCAGGCCCTCGGTGGAACGGCGGGCGCCCCCTACGTGCGCACCCGCACCGCGGGCACGTCGTTCACGATCAGGTCCACCAATGCGTCCGACACCAGCACCGTCGCCTGGATGATCGTCGACCCGGCGTAAGGAGGCCCCCGTGGACGACCTCCTAGTCATCATCCCGACCCGCGGCAGACCCCAGGCCGTCCCGGAAATCGTGCAGGCGTGGGACGACACCAGCGCGACCGCGCACGTGCTGTTCGCCGTCGACACCGACGACCCCGAGCTCGCCGCGTACAAGCAGCACGCCGCCGCACTAGAGGGCGACGCGCGGGTGCGGTTCGTGTTCGGGCAACGGCGCCGGCTCGTCGGCACCCTCAACCAACAGGCCTTGAAACACGCCGTCTCGTACCGGTTCCTCGGGTTCATGGGCGACGACCACCGTCCCCGCCCGGCCGCGATGCCGTGGGACGCGCGCATCCGAGAGTGCCTGTCCGGCGGGCCCGGCATCGTCTACGGCAACGACCTCCTCCAAGGCGAGGCGATGGCGACCGCCGTCGCGATGACCTCCGACATCGTGAAGGCGCTGGGGTTCATGGTTCCGAACTGCCTAGTGCACTTGTGCGCGGATCTTGTTTGGATGGAGTGGGGGAAGGCGATGCAGCGCATCACCTACCTGCCCGACATGGTGATCGAGCACATGCACCCTGCGGCGCAAAAGGCGGAACTGGATCCCGTCTATGAGGAATGCAATAGCCCCGAACAAGTCGCCTCAGATTCCGACGCATATCACACCTATATGCAGGGCGAATTCCATGCCGACGTCGATAAACTTAGGGCACTGGTGGAAGCCAGCTAACATGTCCCTCGCTGCGGCTGATCACCGCAGCTAGGGGCGGGCCACCCTGTGACGGTGGCTCGCCCCACCTCGTCACAGGAGGAGAGCGGTGCCAACCGCCATGGAGCGTTTCGAACAGCGCATCGACAAGTCCGCCGGTCCTGACGGCTGCTGGCCGTGGACCGGAGGCACCTTCAGAGCCGGGTACGGCCGGTTCTACGACAAGGGCAAGCACCACGTCGCCCACCGCTGGCTCCTCGGCGAGCTGCGGGGCCAGCATCTCAACTGGCCCGAAGAGCGAGGTTGCCACAAGTGCGACAACCCGCCTTGCTGCAATCCCGCCCACCTCTACATAGGTGACGCCAAAGCCAACCAAGCTGACGCCATGGAACGCAGCGGCTACGACTGGACTCGAACTCATTGTCCTGCCGGACACGAGTACAGCCCGGAAAACACCCTGATCGGCTCCAAGGGCAAGCGATGCCGCCAGTGCATGCGAGATCAGAATGCGGGATACCGCCGTGCCAAAGGCATCAAGCCGCGCGGCTTCAAGGCTCATTGCCTCCGCGGCCACGCGATGGTGGAAGGAAACCTCTACGTCCATCCCAAGACCGGTAACCGGCAGTGCCGAGAATGCAAGAACCTGCGGATGAGTCGTTGGGCGAAGAAGAAGCGAGCTGAGGCTCGCGAGAACCGCCAAGCCTAACCAACCCCACCCCATACGCCTGCGGCCAGCTACCGCAGGAAGGAAGCCCCGACGTTCCAGGCGTCGGGGCTTCCGCGTTCCCTGGAGACGAACATGAGCCGTAATTCTGATCGTCCAGTCCCGACCGGCGACTACGAAGGCTACGACCCGGTCGGCGGTGTCGGCGTGGGTCGAAAGGTCGCATACGCTCTGGCTTCCCTGAGGCTGGACGTGGTGCAGCGCAGCACAATCCGATCGCTCTTGCCTGTCGGCACGCAGCAGATCGGAGCCTCTCGGGCTCAGCAGGCCCAGAGGTTGAAGGGCAAGAGTGGCCTAGTCAAGAAGAATCGAACCTCCAAGCTGTTTCAGCAGAAGCTGAACCAGTTCGAGGACTGGGGCTGGATCAGCAAAGGCCACGTTCTCATCGCGGTGCACGATCGCGGAGCGCTCCTCGATCACGCCCTGCAGGGGCAGCGTGACTTGCCGACGCGACTGCTTGATCTCGAACGAGCGGTCGCCAAGATCCGCGAGGACCAAGCGGCGGCAGAGCCAGATGACCGACTCATTGAGCAGCGCTACAAGGAACTGCGGGAGCTGATGCGTCTCATGCGGGCGCCTGTCACTGGGGTGAACCGGTCGGGCACGAGGTCGGTCCGTTTCGTCAACCGCTCCCGAGTGATCTGAGGAGGCGTCGTGACTGCCGAAGCCGTCATCACCGCTTGGGACCGGGCCGACCCGGCCGCGATCCATCCCACGCGCCACGTCTCAGAGGACGCCTACTGGGAGTCCGGTCAGGTGCAGGCCGACATGCTCGCCCAGGTGATACCCGACGGTGCGAGGGTGCTCGACTTCGGGTGCGGTGACGGCCGCGTCGCCATCCCGCTCGCTGCCCACGGCTACGAGGTGACCGCCGTCGACAGCTCGCAGCGGATGCTCGACCGGCTCGCGCGCCTCGCGTTTCAGCGAGCCAGCCTCACGACGGTGAACGCGGACGCCGACGGCATCGCCGCGCACCTCGGACGCCGACGCATGGATGCCGTGTACGCGCTCGCCGTCCTCATCCACCACAGCTGGGCGGACTGCCTCCACATCATCGGCAGACTCCGGGCCGCGACGAAGCTCGGCGGGATCCTCGTCCTGGACTGGCCCGTCTCCGAGACGCCCGAAGAGGCCGACTCGTGGATCGGTGTCACCACCTGGTCGGCGCAGCAGCAGGCCGACGCCTGCCAGCGGATCGGCCTGGAGCCTGTCGACAGCGGGCTGCCGTGGGGCGTCTACCGGGCCGTAAAGGCAGGCTGACCCGCGTGCTTTCGTTCTTCCTCCGACGGCTGCGAGTCCACCACCGTTCGGATCGGGCAAGGTTGCGCCGTCCCGTCTGCCGTTGTGGACGACCCCATCCCGGACCCCGCTGAGCCGAGGAGATCCCGATGCGTGTCCTCCTCTCCGGAGCCTCCGGCTTCGTCGGCCGCCGCCTGCATCGCGCGCTCCTCGACCGTGGCGACCTCGTCCTCGGCATCGACCTCAACTGCACCCCGCTCGTGAAGAGCGGTGACGCCCTCGACTTCTTCCGCACCGACGACCGCCGGTGGGACCTCGCCATCCACTGCGCGGCGGTCGTCGGCGGGCGGGCCAGCATCGACGGCTCCCCGCTCGGCGTCGCCACCAACCTCGCGCTTGACTCCTGGTACTTCCGGTGGCTGATCCGTACCGGCACCCCGCGCGCCGTGTACTTCAGCTCGTCTGCCGCGTATCCGGTCGCGCTTCAGCAGCCGGGTGAGATCCACCGGCTCGTCGAGACGGACATCGACTACGAGCAGCCCGGACGGCCCGACGCCACCTACGGGCTCGCCAAGCTGGCGGGGGAGCAGCTCGCCCGGTACGCCGAGGCTGCAGGCTGCCGGGTGCACGTGCTGCGGCCGTTCTCCGGTTACGGCGAGGACCAGGACGAGGCGTACCCGTTCCCCGCGTTCATCCGCCGAGCTCGTGAGCGGCAGGACCCGTTCGAGATCTGGGGCGACGGCAGCTCGACACGCGACTGGATCCACATCGACGACCTCGTCGGCGCCACCCTCGCCGCCGTCGACCAAGACGCAACCGGGCCGATCAACGTCGGCTGGGGCAGGGATGCGTCGTTCGACGAACTCGCCGGGCTCGTCACCGCCGCAGCCGGCTACCGGCCCGAGCTGAAGCACCTGCCGACCGCACCGCAAGGCGTCCACCACCGCGTGTGCGACCCCAAGCGGATGCTCGACGTGTACCAGCCGCGCGTCAGCCTCGAAGAGGGCATACATCGCGCGCTCGCCGCCTGACCACCCCACACCGGAAGGCCCGCGCCCATGGCTTCCACACCTCTCGCCCTCGTCCGCAGCACGAGCCACGGCCACGGAGCTGACGTGCCCTGGCAGTACGTTGTCGGCTACATCGCCATCGGCCTGTTCGCATGGTTGGTCACGGCCATCCTGATCCTCCGCCGTGATCTGACGGGCAGCGGCGAGCCGATCGACAACGACGAAAAGATCTTGGCCGTCATGATGGGTCTGGTCACCGCCGCCGTATGGCCTCTCGCCCTTGTCGGCTTCGCCATCTGGAAACTCATCGGGCACTTCGTCCGGCAGCCGGTCAGCATGACCAAGCGGGACCAGTAGGAGCCGCCGTGACCGAGACCTGGCCCAGCCTCCTCGCCACCCTCGTCCTCCTCGGCGTGGCCTGCGGACTCGCGTGGGCCGTGACCACCGTCATGGACAAGATCGACCGCCGATAGCCACAGGAGCCCGCGCCATGGATCTCCACGCCTGGATCACCCAGCAAGTCGAACACACCCGACTCGTCGCCCTGAATGCGACGCCGCAGAACTGGCGAGACGAAACCTCGCCCGAACACGGCTTCCGAGTCGGGACAGCAGACGGAGCCGAGTGGGTCGCCTTCACTGGCGCCCCCGACGATGACCCCAAGCAGCCAGCAGCCGACGCCCGGCATATCGCCATGCACGACCCGGCCGCCGTCCTGCGGCGCTGCGAGGCGGACCGCCGCATCCTCGCCATCCACTACGCGATCAACAACGGCTACGACGACCCCGTCTGCGACGGATGCGGTACCGCAGGAATTTACGACAATTGGATCACCGAGAACATCAACGACTGCCCCATCCTGCTAGCCCTCGCCCACGCCCACGGCATCACCGACGAGATTCTCACCGAACTCGACCGGCCCCAGCCGCCCGAGCGGAAGCCTGCCACCACCGGGCCCCTCGGCCTCGCCGACGTCCTCGCCGCCCCGCCCATCACGACCAGCGACGTACCCGCCGGACTACGCGGACCCCGCTGGAAGCCATAGCTCAGACACCACGGCGTCCCCTCATCACCAGCTCGTCACCCGAGGCGGCAACGGCGGGTAAGCGGCGCCGCCCTGCGACCAGACGGTGATGTTCTCGAAGCCCAGCCGCTGAAGGTGTCGCTCCAACTCATCGACGTGCCCGTCCCCGTAGTTCCAGCCGAACCACAAGACCGCGCCGTCCGCCCCCTTGCTGCCGCCCTGGAGCGAATGCCAGTCATCACGGCCGAGGGAGATGACCGGAGGAGGGCTGGCGGACACCTCCGGAATGAAGTCGGCAATGGCCCCAGCGACCTTGGGAGCCACCTCGTCGGCGCTACCACCGCCACTATCGCCAACGATCACGAACACGCTGGTCACGTTGCTCATACGGCGGCTCCCCGCTACTCGTCGGAACAAGTCCACCGTAACGCCCCCACACCACAGGAGCCCGCGCCCATGGCCCGCTACCGCATCACCTACGACAACGACCACGACGAGACCGTCACCGCCGCCAACGTCACCAAGGACATCGACAGCGACCAGTACCGCTTCACCGACACCAACCACCTCGACGTCGCCCTCATCCCGGCCGACAACGTCCTCAGCATCATCCGCCAAGACGACGAAGCGGTGACCGGCTGATGGCCACCGTTGAACTGCACATCGCCGACGAACTCCTCCACGACTTCGAGACGATCCGCCCTGCACTCAACGGGCGCGAGATCGGACGCCGCCCAAGTCCGACATGCGACGCCTGCACCATCCTCGACATGGCTATGGCCGACGCGCCCGCCCACGCGAAGACCATGGAGATCATCCTCCAACGCGTCGACAACCAGCCCGTGATCAAAGAGATCCATTACTGGGACGAGCGCGGGGACTTCATCGCGCCCGCAGTCCCGTTCCGCGAGGTGACCGGCTGATGGCCCGCCTGCAGATCCTCGAACTCCCCGAAGGCAGCAGCGACGACAGACCGCCGTTCGTGCTCGTCGTCGACGAGTCCATGCCGCAGCGCATCCTGCTCGGTTTCGACAACCCGATCCGCGACTACTGGCAGGACATCGCTGACAAGATCGGTGCGCGTGCCGTCATCGTCACACCTGAGACCGTCGAGATCCCCGCCAACGACACCAGCGCCTACCTCTGCGAGAGCGGAGAGGCTGTCCGTTCGCGGGCAGACGAGACGCAGGGGCGCACAGCAGAAGCCCTGAGGCTCGCTCACGAGCGCACCGATATTGCCCGTGACATGGACCGGCTCGCCAAAAGACGCAACGAACTCGCCGACGCCCTCGGCATCGACCGACTCCGCGACTGGGACGACATGCGCAACGCCGCCGCCCGGCTGCGGCAGGAACGCGACGCGCAAGCCTTGGCCATCGGACGCGTCCGCGACCTGCACCGACCCGTCGAGTACCGGGGCACATCCATCTGCGTGGAGTGCTCCGCATTCGCAGGCTCAACCACAGACAACGCGCCCGTCGCCTACAACCAGTGCGGCACCCTCCGGGCATTGAACGGCGAGACCGAACGCAGCCCCGAGGAGTAGGAGGCAGCAGCCGTGAGCGGAGGCTGGCAGAACTCCGGGAGGAAGCAACGCCTCCCGTCCGGGTGGGCCAAGATCCGGGCACGGATCCTCGAACGCGACAAGATCTGTGTTCTCTGCGGGATACGACCCAGCCGGTTCTGTGATCACATCGTGGCTAAAGCCGACCTCAACGGGGACTCGGATCTACAGGGAGTTTGTGGCCCCTGCCATGATCGAAAGAGCAGTCGTGAAGGGAATGACGCGCAGCGCGCCAACCCCAAACCCGGACGGCAACGCCCCGCCGAGCAGCACCCCGGACTCCTGTAAGGCGGTGACCATGCCCGCATACCTGATCGTCCACGCTGAGCGGCGACGCGAAGACATGCTCGTCGAAGACCCCGCCCTCACACTGCAGATCAGAGACGGCTGGGCCGTCATAACCGACACCCACGGCATCGCACTCGCCCTCCCCACCGAACACGTCGCCTGCATCCAACGGGTAGACGAAGAGCCGGAGCCCGAAGACCAGAAGCCCGTGCCAAACGAGGAGTGATCCACGTGGCGAGCAAGGGACGAGGAAACCGCAGCCGCCGAGGCAACGCCGAGACGCTCCGCCGATACTGGGGCCCCTCGGGCGCGGGCGGGTCCCGCATCCACTGGGGCACACCAAATGACTGGGGTCGATGCAACCGGCTACTCAGCAAGTACATGGGCGCGAGAGCCAAGGGCTACTGCCAACTCATGCATATCCGAGCGACAGGCCGTGCAACTGGTAGCAGGGCGAACCCCGGTCGACGCAGAACCCGTTGATGCCAGCCGTCGCGCACACCCGATGCGGCGCGTGCCGCGCCCTGATCCCTGTCGCCGTCACCTCCGATCCTGCACACCGGCCGGGCGAGCCGATCACTCTGGTCCTAGACGAGACCGATCTGTGGGTACACGCCCACGAGGAGCAGGCCGACCGCGAGGGGTAAGGCAGGCCATGCCGGCCCCGTCCTCCTGCCCCTACGTCCGCCCGTCCGGGGTGGCCGGCGGGTCGGGTATGGGTAGTGGGCAGTGGGCAGTGGCAAGGCCATGCTGCGTGGTCGTGCATGGCGATGCGATGGTGATCGCGTGAGAGCAATCAGATCTTGATCAGCGAATTGATCAATGATCGAAGTCGAAGAAGATCGAGAATGAAGATCGATTCGAGAACGTTCAGGGTGATCGACAAGACCTTAGTGATCTCCAGGCAAGGTCACTCCGACCGACCAGATGATCCCTTGGGCGATCCGAACGATCTCCGATCTGATGGGCTTGGCGATCACGCCTCTGACCTGGGGATATATCCCTGACCTGCGATTATAGGGATCGGGCTCGTATTGCCGTCGTCCTTCTGTACGGGCCTGGGGATCTGGAGGTGGTCGCGATGGCGGGCCAAGGACCAGCCCCGAAGGACCCCGCGCGGCGGGCACGGCGCAACAAGGATCCACAGCCCCAGACGATTCTGCGGTTCGAGCGGGCAGAGGCCCCTGATCTGCCGGACTTCCGGATCGAGCAGGATGGCGATCTCGTCGAGTTCGTGTGGCCGGAGCGCACCCGCGAGTGGTGGCAGATGTGGGTCGACTCCCCGCAGGCCGAGCACTTCGGTTCGACCGACTGGGACTTCCTGCTGGACACAGCGTTGATCCACGCTCGCTTCTGGCGAGGGGATCTCTCGGTGGCCGCCGAGCTTCGCCTTCGGGTGGCCAAGCACGGGGCCACGATGGAGGACCGCGCACGGCTGCGCATGGCTTTTGCCGAGGCCGATGGCGCGGACGGCGGCCAGGGTTCGTCGGGCGCTGATGCCGCGAAGGCTCGGTACGCGAAGTTGCGGGTGATCAAACCCGGCAAGGAGGGCGAAGCGTCAGGGGGGTGAGTCGATGCCCTGGCGTGGACCCACCTACTCGGGAGAGATTCCGACGCTCGGCTACCAGGTTCTTGGCTGGATCGCTGAGAACCTGATCGTCCCGGACGGGCCGGCGGCCGGAGAGCCGCTGGAGTTCACGGACGAGCAGGCGATGTTCGTGCTCCAGCTGTACGCCATCGATCCGCGCTTCGCGGGCCCGGCGATCGGGGGGCGGGCGCTTCGTAACGGACGCCGTATCCGGCGAGCCGTCCTGTCTCGCCCCAAGGGCTGGGGCAAGTCCCCGTTGGTAGCCGCGCTGTGCCTGGCGGAGGCCCTCGCCGATGTTGTGCCGGACGGCTGGGATGCGGATGGCGAGCCGGTGGGCCGCCCATGGACCTCGTTGGGGTTCAAGGCGAAGGTGCAGATCGTCGCCGTCTCGGAAGATCAGACGGCGAACACCTGGGATCCACTGCTGGAGATGGCGCGTGGCGGGCCCGTTCTCGATGCCTACGACATCGAGCCGATGGAGACGTTCGTCAACGTCCCCCGCGGCCGGGTCGAGTTCGTGACCAGCTCTGGCACAAGCCGCGAGGGCTTCCGGCCCGTGTTCTCTGCAATGGACCAAACGGAGTCATGGATCCCGTCGAACGGCGGCCGCAAGCTGGCCGCCACGATCCGCCGGAACCTCGGCAAGGTGAACGGGTGCTCGGTGGAGACACCGAACGCGTTCATCCCCGGTGAGGGCTCGGTGGCGGAGCGCTCGTTCGAAGCGTGGACGAAGCAGCAGGAAGGGAAGCTCAAGCTGGATGAGGGCCTCCTGTTCGACCACCGGGAGGCGCCACCGGAGACGGACCCGGCCAACGAGCGATCCCTGATGGACGGTTTGGCCGTGGCTTATGGCGATTCGGCTGACCGGAACGGCGGCTGGGTGAACCTGCGTCGCCTGCTGGCGGAGTACTGGGATCCGGACACGGACCCGCAGGACGCCCGCCGGTACTACCTCAACCAGGTCACTCACGCGACGGACGGATGGATCAGCCAGCCCGAGTGGGCCAGCGTGGCCGCGGCGGAGAAGGTGGTCGCGGACCAGGACGAGATCGTTCTTGGGTTCGATGGTTCCCGCCGTCGGTCCCAGGGCGTGACGGATGCGACGGCCTTGGTGGGCTGCCGCGTCTCGGACGGCCATCTGTTTCTGCTCGGCTGCTGGGAGCAGCCGGACGGCCCGTTCGGCGCCGACTGGCAGGTTCCTACGGTCGAGGTGCTCGCTGCGGTTGAGGACGCTTTCCGGGACTACCGGGTGGTCGGGATGTACGCGGACCCGGCGAAGTGGGAGTCGCACATTGCCGCCTGGGAGGCGAAGTTCGGGCGTCGGCTGAAGGTGAAGTCGTCGACGCAGCATCCGATCGAGTGGTGGATGACGGGCGGCCGGGCGATCCAGATCGTGCGGGCGCTGGAAAAGTTCCGTTCGAGCGTGGTCGACGGTGAGCTGTCGCATGACGGATCGAGTGTGCTGACGAGGCACATCCTCAACGCCCGGCGGCGCGAATCGCGCAGCGGCATCCAGATCATGAAAGAGCATCCGGACAGCCCGAGGAAGATCGACGCAGCGATTGCCGCCGTCCTCGCTTGGCAGTGCCGTGTTGACGCGATGGCCAAGGGGCTCGGCAAGAAGAAGGCCGGCAAGTCGGGACGGGTGGTGGTGCTCCGATGACCATCTCCATCCCCGAGCTTCCGCTGGTGACGTTGTCGGACGACGAGTTGGCCCTGGTCAACGTGCTGCGGGCGGACATGTTGCGGGACCGGTGGGCTCTTCAGCTCCGGGATGCGTACTTCAACGGCGAGCAGCTTGTCCGCGACTTGGGTATCTCGATCCCGCCGCAGCTCAAGGGGCTGCACACGGTGATCGGCTGGCCGCGGGTTGGCGTCGAGTCGCTGGAGGAACGCCTTGACCTGGAGGCGTTCCGGTGGGCGGACGGTTCGGATTCCGCAGAGCTGACGGAGATCGCCGAGGCGAACGATCTTTTTGACGAGTCGAGCCTCGCCCACCTGGACGCTCTCGTCTACGGCCGTGAGTATCTGGCGGTCGGCTCGGGGGACTGCGGTACGGATGACTGCCCGCCGTTGATTTCGGTGGAGTCACCGCTGGATATGACGCTGATGTGGGATGCCCGGTTGCGGATGGGTACGGCGGCGCTGCGGGAGTGCGCGGCCGACACCTACATGGAGGCGGGCCCCGACGAGCGGATGCTGGTGCTGTACCTGCCGGATCAGACGGTGGTGTGCCTGCCGTCGGAGTCGGGCGGCTGGGAGGTCATCGGCCGGGACATGCACGGCCTTGGGGTCGTGCCGGTGGTGCGGCTGGCGAACCGGCAGCGGACCGCGGACCGGATCGGCCGGTCGGAGATCACCCCCGAGGTCATGTCGATCACGGATGCGGCGTGCCGTCGGCTGATGGGCATGGAGGTGGCTGCCGAGTTCTTCGGGGCGCCGCAGCGCTACATCCTCGGTGCGTCCGAGTCGGCGTTCCAGGACGCGGAGGGCAATGCCAAAAGCGCCTGGGAGACGTATATCGGCCGTGTGCTCGCGCTGGAGCGGGACGAGGACGGCCAGGTGCCGAGCGTCGGCCAGTTCGCGGCGCACGACCCGACCGGCATGACGAAGATCATTGACTTGTATGCGCGGATCATGAGCTCGCAGTTCGGGCTGCCGCCGCACATGCTCGGCTACACCACCGACAACCCGGCCTCGGCGGACGCGATCCGGTCCACCGAAGCCAAGCTCGTGAAGCGCTCGGAGCGCCGCATCCGACGCTTCGGCGCCGCCTGGCAGCAGGCCATGCGGCTTGCCCTGTGGATCCGTGACGGGGAACCGCCAGACAAGGCCCGGCGGATCGAGACGGTGTGGCGGAACCCGGCGACACCGACCGTCGCAGCCCAGGTGGACGCGACGGTGAAGCTCGTGCAGGCCGGTGTGCTGCCCGCCGACTCCGACGTGACGCTGGAGATGGCCGGCTTCACGGAGGCCCAGCGGCAGCGTGTCGCGGCCGACCGGCGCCGGTCGAGCGCCGCCGCTACCGGCGGCAGGCTGCTGGACCGCCTTGCCGCGGTCAACGAGCAGCCCCAGGGCGGCCTGCCGGATGCCGCGGAGGTGAGCGGTGGTGACGACGGTCTCTGACGGAGGCCGTGACCCCGACCGCTACCGGTCGGCTCAGCTCGGCCTGACGCGGCTGCTGGTCCGGGACGTGCGCGGGCTACGGCGGCTGATCATCCCGTCGCGGCTGCGGACGTCGATACCGGACTGGATCGCTGCGGTGCAGGCCGTCGTCGACCAGTACGCGCAGGCATCCGCTGCCGTGGGGGCCGAGTTCTACGACGCTCAGCGGCAAGCGGCCGGCGTGAGCGGTCAGTTCACGGTGCCGGTGGCGGGTCCTCCGCCCGACGGGAAGACCGAGGCGAGCCTGCGGTGGGCGACGAAGGACGTGTGGGAACGCGACCCGGAGCAGGCCACCGAGGCGCAGCGGCAGCCGCTGGAGACGCGGCTGGAACAGGCAGAGAAGAAGTCCGAGCAGGTTGTCCAGAAACTCGTCGCCGACACCGGCCGCAGTACCGTGCTCGAGGCGGTGCGGCAGGACCGGAGGGCGACCGGGTGGGCCCGCTCGGCGGCTCTGGGTGCCTGTGCCTTCTGCAAGTTGCTGTCCTCGCGGGGGGCCGTGTTCGCGCGGGAGACGGTGGGCTTCCGGGCCCATGACGGCTGCCACTGCGGCGTGATCCCCGTCTTCGCAGGCCAGACCTTCGAGCTGTCCAATCACGCTCGTGAGTGGGCGCGGCTGTACCAGGAGTACGCCGCCGGCCATCCGGGCAGCCAGCTTCGCCGCTTCCGGAGGGCGCTGGCCGAGCACGACCCGAACCCGCTCCCCGGTTCCTTCTGATCAACGAGGTCGCCCCGGTGGCGGCCTTTCTCATTTCCGCACTTCGGCCGCCTCGGTGGCGGACCGTTCTGCCCCCGGAGGGCTAGCCATGTCTGAAGAGATCGAAGCTCCCGAGCCGCCCCAGCCGGAAGGGGAGGTGGAGGCGCCTGAGGCGCCGCAGCCTGAGCTGGAGCACGGCAACGACCCGAAGGCTCAGCCAAAGAAGCCGAAGGGAAACCCTCTCGACACCCTTCTGGCAACGCTCGATGACGAGGCCAAGCTGGCTCTCCTGAACGAGGGCGGCAAGAAGGCGCTGCTCGCCGAGCGAGAGAAGGCGAAGCAGGCACGCGATGCTCGTGACGCTGCTCTCGCCAAGGTGCAGGAGTTCGAGCGGGCCAAGCTCAGCGAACAGGAGCGCATCGCTGCCGATCTGAGCAACGCCCAGAAGCAAGCAGCGACCTTCCGTCAGCGGGCAGTTCGTTCTGAGGTGCGCGCGCTGGCGGCGGCCTCATTCGCTGACCCGGACGACGCGGCCGGCGCACTCGATCTCGACGACTTCATCAACGACTCGGGAGACATCGACGAGCAGGCCATCAGGTCTGCTCTCGATGGCCTCTTGGAGCGCAAGCCGCACTGGGCGAAGCCCCAGCCCCCGGAGGGCCCGCGGCGTCCCGCGCCGGATCGCACTCAGGCATCCGGCGCCAACAAGCAACGGACCCTCAACCCCGCCGACGAGTTCGCGGGGTTCATAAAGGCGCGGCTGAAGTAGCCGCTGAAAGCGAGTAGGCCATGGTGGCTACGGCCCCTCTCAAACTCTCCGACGTCAACGATGCGCTCCTGCCCCGGACCCTGACCGGTCCGATCTTCGAGAAGAGCGTGGAGCAGTCTGCGGTGATGGCGCTGGCGCGCCGGGCGCCGCTGGCGATCGATGCGACGACGTCGGTGCCGATCCCGATGGACGTGCCGACCGCGGACTGGGTCGGGCAGGCGGCGAAGAAGCCGCTGTCGACGTCGTCCGTGGGCGTGAAGCAGATGACGGCGAAGAAGTTGGCGGTGCTCATCCCGGTCGCGGAAGAGGTCGTGATGACCAACGCGGGCGGCCTGTGGACGCAGCTCCAGACGGACCTGCCGACCGCCTTCGCGCGGGCCTTCGACCACGCGGCGATCCACGGCAAGACCATGAAGGGCGCCGCCGGGCCGTTCGACGACTACCTGGCGGAGACCACCAACTCGGTGGCGCTGGGCACCGCGTCGCAGGGGACCGGCGGCATCTGGGCGGACCTGGTGACCGGCATGGAGAAGGTCATCGACTCGGACTGGGACTACACCGGCACGGTCGCGGACCACCGCCTTAAGCCGAAGCTGTTGCTGGCCACGGACACCACGGGCCGTCCGATCCTGGTCGACACGACCACGCCGGGCACGAACATGGCGGCAGCGGGCACGCTGATCGGCGAGCCGCTCGCCTACTCCCGATCGGTGTCGGGCAAGCAGCGCCGCCAGTCCGCCAGCACGGACTCGGGGCTGCGCGGCATCGGCGGCGACTGGTCCCAGGCGGCGTTCGGCGTCGGCATGGACATCACGGTCCGGATCTCCAAGGAGGCTACCTACGTCGATGAGGACGGCGGCGTCCACTCGGCGTTCCAGGAGAACCTAGTGCTGCTGCTCGCGGAGGCCTTCTACGGTCTCGTCATCGGCGACACGGACGCGTTCGTTAAGTTCACCGGCACGCCGTCGGGTAGCGCCTGATGGGCGGGGCTGTCCCGGCTTCCGCGCCGGGCGGGGCAGCCAAGCCCCTGAAGATCGTAGCCCGCGCGCACGCCATGCCACCGGAGCACAACGCCGGCGCCGAGCACATGCTGGTGTCCATGCTGCGGCCTCTGGTGGAGCGCGGGCACGACGTGTCCGTGTGGCTGTCCCGCTACGGCAACGCTCACCAGGAGTACGAGTACCGCGGAATCCGGGTGATCCCGCTGGAGTCGCGCCTGGACTTTCCCTCGACGGTGCGCCGCGCGGACGTGCTGCTGGCCCACCTGGAGACGGTGCCGGCGACGGCGTCGCTGGCCCGCGGGTACGGCAAGCCGCTGGTTGTGGTCTGCCACAACACGCACCGGCCGACGTTCCGGGACATGGCTGCGGGTGGGACCGCGCTGGCGGTGTACAACTCGCGGTGGATGGAGGCGGAGGCGGAGGTCTTCTTCGCTGAGTACCCGAAGTCCACACGTCCTGCGGAGGCGCTGATCGTGCGGCCGCCGGTGTTCGCCGACGAGTACGCGACGAAGCCAGGCAAGGCCATCACGCTGATCAACTGCAACCCGGAGAAGGGCGGCAGGGTCCTTGGGGCCCTGGCGCGCCGCATGCCGGAGCAGCAGTTCCTCGCGGTGAAGGGCGCCTACGGTGAGCAGATCTTGCCGGGTCTGCCGAACGTGGAGGTCGTCGAGCATGTCGACGGGCAGGAGATGCGGGACCGGGTGTACGCGCGGACGCGGGTGCTGCTGATGCCGTCGTCCTACGAGTCGTGGGGCCGTGTCGGCTGCGAGGCGCTCGCCAGCGGGATTCCCGTCGTCGCGCACCCCACGCCCGGGCTGTGCGAGTCGCTGGGCGAGGCCGGGATCTTCGTGGACCGGGCCGACCTGGACGGCTACGAGGCGGTGCTGCGGAAGCTGACGGCGGCCGCCGAGTACCGGCTGGCGTCAAAGCGCGCCAAGGCCCGCAGCGCTGAACTCGACCCTGCGGCTGATCTGGCCGCCTGGTGCACGGCGGTGGAAGCCCTGCCGGGATAGGAGGTCGGAATGGCGTTCCAGACGCCGACGGCCGAGGATCTCGGCCTGTACCTCGGACTCGACGAGATCGAAGGCGACCGGGCCGCGCTGCTCATCCAGCAGGCTGTCAGCCTGTGCGAGTCCGTGGTGAAGCCGCTCCCGGACCAGGCCACCGCGGTGGTGCTGTCGGTTGGGGGCCGTGCCTACGTGAATCCGCAGCAGGTCTCCTACGAGACGATCGGTCCGATGTCGGTGCAGCGGCCGTCCGGGTCGGGCGGCCTGTACCTGACCAAGTCCGACAAGGCCGCGCTCAAGGCGTTGGCAGGCCGGGGCGGGGCGTTCATGGTGGACCCCACACCGGCGACGGCTGATCCGTCTCCGACGTGGCCGGTCGACGATGCCGGGTTTGCGGACGAGTTCGAGCCGGGCTGGGGGTACTCCTGATGCCCGGCCGGTACCCGTTCGGGGAGACCGTGCGGATCCTGCGCACCGGCCTTTCGCCCGGACGCGACCCTCGTGGGCAGCCCCTGCCCGGCCCGGACGAGTCGTTCGATCTGCAGGGCTGTGTGGTCACGCCGCGCGCGGAGACTCCGCAGGTGGGCGGTTCCCAGCAGCAGGCGCGGGACACCGTGATCGTCGGCTGGACCGTGTACGTCCCCGCCAGCCAGAGGGCACGTTCGAGCCTTCCGCTGCGCACCACCGACAAGGCCCTGGTCCGCGGCGTGACCTGCGAGATCACCGGCGAGCCCGGCGACTGGGGGCGTAATCCGTTCACCGGGACGCGCGGCGTGATCCAGTTCGCTGCCGACCGGATCACCGGCTGACGAAGGGAGGGTGCTGTGGCTGCCCGTGTCAAGGTCAAGAGGAAGGGCGTCGGCGAGATGCTGCGGATGCCCGGCATGCGGGCGGAGATGCTGCGCCGCGCCGAGGCCATCAAGACCGTCGCGGTGGCGACTTCCCCGGTCGACCAGGGGAGCCCCCATCCGGGCCACTACAAGGCGTCGTGGGAGACGGACAGCACGAGCCGCGGCGGACGCCGCCGGGACCGTGCCGCAGCCTACGTCCGCAACACGTCCTACTACGCGCGCTGGGTGGAGTACGGCACCGAACGCGTCCCCGCGCACCATGTGCTGCTGCGGGCTGCGCAGATCGGCGGGCGAAACCGGTGACCGCGCTCCTCGATGTGGAGGCCGAGCTCATAGCCCGCGGCGCCGCCCGCTTCCCGCAGGCGGTGGTGCGGGACGAGCTCGACAACAACCTTCTCAACGAGCTGCCGACGATTCAGATCGAGCAGGCGCCTGGCGGGAATGACGACGGGCTGCGGCTCTCGCGTCCTCTGGTCGACATCAACGTGTACGCGGCCACCCGCGCCGGGGCCATCGCCCTCGCCCTGCAGGTGCACGCCTGGGTAACGGGCGAGCTCCGCGGTTCTACGAGCAGCACCGCGGTGATCGGCCGCACGGCTGCTCTGGCTCTGCCCGCTGTCCGCCCCTACGAGAACACTGGGCTCCGTCGTGTCGGAGCCACCTACGAGATCTACCTTCACCCGGTCTCCTGACCGGCCTCGGGCCCGCGCCGGACCCCGTTCCCTCGACCCCGTCTTGGCGGGGTTTTCGCATGTCTGGAGACCCTTTCATGGTCAACATCACTAGGGCGGCGGACCTGACGGTCATCGGCGCGAATGGCGCCGGCTGGGTGGCTGCCACCGGTACGGCTGCTCCCACGGGGCCGCTCACTCAGCCGATGCCTCCGTGGGAGCCGCTCGGCGCCATCAGCGACGACGGCCTCGTTTACGGCTTCGATGAGGACAGCCAGGAGTTCACTCCCTGGGGCCTCACCAGCCCGTTCCGCACGCAGATCACCAAGTCGGTCCGGACTTTCCAGATGACGTTGTGGGAGACCGCGCGCGTCGCCGTCCAGTCGATCATGTACCGGATCTCGGAGGCTGAGCTCGAGCCGGTCGGCGGGATCACGTCCTTCGCCGAGACCGCGAGCCCAGTGCCGGACCGGCGCGCCTGGTGGTTCCTGGTCCTCGACGGGGACACCAGCCGAGGCTTCTACGTGCCCCAGGGAGAGGTTTCCGACCGCTCGGACGTGACGTTCAAGCAGGACGAGATGTCCGGCTACGAGATCACGATCACGGCCTACCCGGACTCGGCGGGCAACACCGTCTACCACAGCGACAAGCTGCCCGTGACGCCCGACTACTCCGGCTCCTGAGCCGGATCTGTGCTGGTGGGCGGGCCGCCACCCTCGGCGCGGGCCCGGCCCGTCCACCTCTTCCCCCTTGCCCGCGCCATGAGCCGAGGAGGCCCGCGCCATGCCCGCCACCAAAGAACAGATCGACGCCGCCCGCGCCCAGGAGACGGAGGCGGAACTCGACGACGGGTACGTCACCGTGCCACTCGTCGGCTACGACGGCGTCACCAAGGACATCCGGGCCCTGCCTCCCACCAGGTGGCGGGCATCAGCACTCCGGGCCCTCAACCAGGGAGACTTCGACGGCCTCATGGCGATCGTGCTGCACGAAGACGATTACGACACCTACGTCGATCTGGACCCGACGGCGGAGAGCATCGGCCGCTTCGCCGAGGCCGCAGCGCGCGCGACTGGCGAAGACCTGGGAAAGTCCAGTGGACAGCGGCTCTCCTCGCGGAGCACGCGGAAGCGGTAGAAGCTGACCTGCTGGAGCGTGGCATCGACGTCCTGGACGTGCACCGGGGACGCATGTCGTGGCGGCGGCTGCGGGTGCTGATCGAGCATCTGCCGCCGGAGTCCCACACGATGACCTCCCTGCGAAACGAGCTCTCCGATGAGGAGTTGGCGGAGCAGGCGGACCAGGGAGAGCCGGAGAAGGGGCGTTGGTCGCAGCAGGAGCAGCTCCTGGCGGCGGCCGTGGATGCTCTGCGACGCGTGGAGTACACGCTGATCTGCGCGAACAGCGAGAAACGCAACCGCCCCAAACCTCCTGAGCCGATGCGGCGCCCGGGAGCGAAGGCCCGCCCGACTAAGCAGGCGCTGACCGAGACGCAGGCCGAGCGCCTGTTCCGGATCATCAACGGGGGCGCGGCCTAGCGCGTGTCTCTTTGATGGTTGATCAGTTGATCGGATGTGCCTGTCCGATTAGTGATCACTGATGCGATGTGGGACCGGATCGAGCCGCTGATGCCGGCCGATCCGGTCCGTGGGCGGCGGTGGGCCGACCATCGCCGCACCCTCGAGGCCATCGCGTGGAAGTACCGCACGAACTCGCCCTGGCGGGACCTGCCCGACGAGCTCGGCTCGTTCCAGACCGCCCACAAACGGCTGATCAGATGGGCCGTCGATGGCACCTGGGAGACAGTCCTTGCCACCGTTCTGGCAGCGGCGGACGCCGATGACGACATCGACTGGACGGTGTCGGTGGACTCCACGGTCGTCCGCGCCCACCAGCACGCTGCCGGAGCGCGCAAAAAAAGGGGGCGGCCCGTCCAGGCGAGCCCGCCGATCACGCACTCGGACGCTCCCGCGGCGGGCTGAGCACCAAAGTCCACCTGGCCGCGGACGGCGGCGCACGGCCTCTGGCCTTTACCGTCACCGCAGGCCAAGCCGGTGACGCTCCGGCTTTCGAGACGGTGATGTCCCGCATTCGAGTCCCCCGTAGCGGCCCGGGCAGGCCGCGAACCCGACCCTTCGCCGTACTGGCTGACCGCGCCTACTCATCCCGCGCCATCCGCAGCCACCTGCGGCGCCGGGGCATCCGCGTAGTCATCCCGCAGCCGTCCGACCAGATCGGCCACCGCCTGCGGCGAGGACGCCAAGGCGGCCGCCCGCCCGGCTTCGACCTCGAGGCGTACAAGCAGCGCAACACCGTCGAGCGGTGCATCAATCGCCTCAAGCAGTGGCGGGGCCTGGCCACACGAACCGACAAACTTGCCATCGCCTACCAGGCCGCACTCCACCTCGTCGGCATTCTCATCTGGACCCGACGCTGACCAAAGAGACAGGCCCTAGCACGCGAGAGGGGGACCTCTCGTGGCGATCAGTGTCGGCTCCGTCGAGATCGATGTCATTCCGAACGCGCGCGGCGTCCACGGCCGTCTGCGGGCGGCGCTGGTGCCTCCGGCGTCGCAGATCGGCGACGAGGTCGGCCGGATCATCGGCCGCCAGATCGCCACCCACATCACCCCTGCGGTACGGGACGGCATCCAGAACGGCGCGCGCGCAGCCCGCCCGGCCGCCACCCGGCAAGGCTCGGACACGGGCGGTGCGTTCGCGCGGTCGCTGCGGGCGCGCCTGGAGGCGGCGTTCCGCAGCATGCCCAGGCTCGACGTTCGCCTGTCCGACACGGGTGTGGACGCGGACCTGGCGCGGCTGCGGGCCCGCCTGGAGGCGCTGTCCGGCAAGACGATCGGTGTCGACATCGACGCGCAGGCCGCCCGCGCGGAGGCCGCGGACATCGAGGAGCGGCTGCGCCGCATCGGCGCCGCCCACCCCAACGTCGCCGTCCGCGCGGACACGGCGGCGGCGATCGCCCAGCTCCGGCTGCTGCGCGAGCAGATGGACGAGCTGTCCGCCGACCCGGCCCGCATCCGGGTCGAGACCGACGGCACCTTCGGTCAGCGGCTGCGCGCCCAGGTGCAGGCCGCGGAGGCGAGCCTCCCCAACATCAACATCGGTGCGGACACGAGTCCCGCCGAGGTGGAGCTGGCCCGGCTGCGGGCCCGGCTGACGGCGCTGCGCGATGTGCGGATCGGCGTCGACATGGACGCCGCCACCGCACAGGCCGAGATCTCCGCGATCGAGGCGCGCCTGCAGGCTCTGGCTGCCCAGGACGCGGATGTGGCAGTGCGCGTGGACGCGGCGGCTGCCGCAGCCCAGCTCGCCGCCGTCCAGGCGATGGTCAACCGGCTGGACTCCGACGACGTGCGGATCCGCGTCGACACGTCGGGCGCCATGTCGGCGATCTTCCAGCTCACGGTGGCGCTCGGGTCCGTAGCAGCCATCCCGGCGATTCCCGTGCTCGCGGCGGGGATGGGCGCGATCGCGTCCGCCGGTGTTGCTGCCGCGGCCGGCGTGGGTGCACTGGGAGCCGTGGCGATCCCGGCGTTCATGGGGATCGCCCGGGCGGCACAGGCCCAGAAGGCGGCGCAGGACGCGGCGACGACCGCGCAGATCAAGGGCGGGCAGGCAGCGGCGCAGAGCGCTGCGCGTGCCTCGCAGCTTGCGGGCGCCCAGCAGGCTCTGGCAGCCGCGCACAGAAATGCCGCGCGGCAGATCCAGCAGGCCGAGCAGGCCGTCGCCGACGCCAAGAGGTCGGCAGCCGAGGCGACCCGCAACGCCGCCCAGCAGATCCGCCAGGCGGAGCAGGATGTCGCCGCCGCGGTGCAGCAGGCGGCAGAGCGGCAGAGGGGTGCGGCACAGCAGGTCAAGGACGCCAAGCAGTCCCTGGCGAACGCGGTCCAGCAGGCTGCGGACCGGCAGCAGGCCGCGAACGAGCGCGTCGTGGCGGCCGAGCAGTCCCTCGCGGACGCCCAGCGCACGGCCCGTCAGGCCCAGCAGGACCTGACGCAGGCACGCCGTGAAGCGTCGATGGAGCTAGAGGATCTCGGCAACCACCTGGCCAGCGCGCAGTTGTCGCAGCGGGACGCGGTCCTTGGCGTGCAGGAGGCCGAGCAGCGGCTGCGCGCGGTGCGCGCAGCCGGGTCGAAGGCGTCGGCGCTGCAGCAGGCTCAAGCGCAGCTCGCCTACGACCAGGCCGTCCAGCGGCTGCGGGAGCAGCAGCTCGCCACGAAGCGCATCGCCGACGAGAAGAAGAAGGCCGACAAGGCTGGCGTGGACGGCTCGGACCGGGTCAAGAGCGCGCAGGACCGGTTGGCCCAGGCGCAGCGGCAGGTTCGTGAGCAGACCGCCGACCTGGCCAAAGCGCAGCAGGCGGCGGCGCGTCAGCAGCACGAGAACGCGCTTGAGATCGCGTCTGCGCAGGAGCGGGTGGCGGATTCGCAGCGCAGCGCCGCGCGTGTGCAGAAGGACAGCGCAGATGCGATCGCCGCCGCACAAGCCAAGGTCGTTGAGGCGCAGCGGGATGCGCGGCGGGTTCAGGAGGACGGGGCTCGGTCGGTTGGGCGCGCGCAGGAGTCGCTGGCACACACGCACACCACGGCGGCGGAGTCGATCGCTTCGGCTCAGCGTCAGGTTGCCTCGGCGTCGCAGCAGGCGGCCGGGGGGATGGATCAGGCTGCCGTCGCGCAGGCCAAGTACCAGGACGAGCTGTCGAAGCTGAGTCCGTCGGCGCGTGACACGTTCGACGCGTTCACCGAGCTGCGTTCGGCGTTCACCAAGTGGTCGGAGTCGCTCCAGCCTGCCGTGATGCCAATTTTCACGCGTGCGCTGGTGGGGTTGAAGAACGCCCTGCCGGGTCTGAGCCCGTTCGCACGGGCTGCCGCCGGTGCGATCGGTGAACTGCAGGACCGGGCATCCCGTGGCTTCAACAAACCGTGGTGGAAGGGGTTCAAAGCTGATCTTTCGGGTGCCGTCCGGCCCGCGATCATTGGACTCGGTGTGGCCTTCGGCAACGTTTTCAAGGGGATGGCGGGCGTTGTCCAGGCCTTCCTGCCTCACATGGACTCGATCTCCACGCGGATGCAGGCCGTCACCGCCCGCTTCGCGAGCTGGGGCACCGGGCTGAAGGGCTCTCCGGCATTCGAGCGGTTCCTGGCGTATGCCGCGGAGAACGGGCCGCTCGTCGCCCGCACCATCGGCGACATCAGCTCGGCGTTCTACCAGGTTGCCCGCGCTCTGGAGCCGCTGTCGGGGCCGATCCTTCAGGTGCTCGGTGCGCTGGCCCGCGGCCTCGCCTCCGTTGCGGAGACTCTGCCGTGGCTGATCCAGGGCCTGTACCTGCTGTACATCGGCACGCGCCTGTGGACCCTGTCGCTGATCGCTCTGAGGCTGGTGATGGCGGCTCACCCGCTGACGCTAATCGTGATCGCGGTCGTAGCGCTCGTTGCGGCCGTCGTCTATGCGTACAAGCATTTCGGCTGGTTTCGTGAGGCAGTCCAGGCTGCATGGCGGGGCATCCAGGCTGCCGCGCTGTGGGCATGGACAAACATCCTCAAGCCGACCTTCGACGCGATCGTGGGCGCTTTGCGCACCGTAGGCCGGTGGGCGTCGTGGCTGTGGCACAACGCCATCAAGCCCGCTTTCGACGGCATCGTGCTGGCCGCGCGCATCCTGGTCGCACTCATCGCCGTCGTGCTGGTCGCCCCGCTGCTCCTGGCCTTCCGTGGTATCGCCGCCACGGGGAAGTGGCTGTACGAGCGAGTCCTGGCCCCGGCTTTCAGAGGTATCGGGAGCGCCGCCGATTCGCTGTGGCGCAACGTCATCGAGCCTGTTGGGGCCGGTATCGCCGCGGCGTTCCGCTTCGTGGCACGCGTCGGCAAGTGGCTGTACGAGACCATTCTGCGGCCCACTTTCCAGGACATCGGTGCGGCGGCTGGCGCGCTGCACCGGGCGGTGATCAAGCCGGTCGCTGACCGCATCGCCGAGGCGTTCCGGGTCGTGGCGCGAGTCGGGAAGTGGCTGTGGCGGGAAGTGCTCGCCCCGGCTTTCCGTGGGATCGGCGGCGCCGCGAGGTCTCTGTACGAGAAGACCATCCGGCCTGTCTTCGGGCACATCGCTGGGCGGGCATCGTGGCTGTGGAACAAGGGGCTGAAGCCTGCCTTCGACAAGATCAAAGAAGGTGTCCGGCTCGTCGCTCAGGCCTTCGAACGGGCGAAGAAGTGGATCGGGTCAGCCTGGGGCAAGCTCAAGTCCATCACCAAGGGCCCCGTGAACTTCGTGATCGAATGGGTCTACGGCAAGGGGATCCGGCCCGTCTGGAACGCAGTCGCGAAGATTGTCAGCCTGGATGAGCTGCCCAAGGCGCCGAAGCTACTGGCGGCAGGCGGCACGGTCGGTAACGGCTTCGACCCGGCACGGCCCATGGTCACCAACCGGCCGACGGCGATCGTCGGCGAGGGCAACAGGTGCATCGCGCATGGGACGGAGATCCAGACAGCGGCTGGCCCACGGCCGATCGAGGACATTCAAGCCGGTGAACAAGTTCTCACCCGTTACGGATATCGGTTGGTAAAATGGTCTGGCCTCACCCGGCCGGACGCCGAGGTTTTGCGGCTCGTGACCGCCAGCGGCGATGGGGTGGTGTGTACACCTGATCACCTGGTCTGGACGGCGCGAGGGAGCAAGAGTGGCGACAGAAGCGGAGATTGCCTGGGCCGCAGGGCTGTTCGAGGGGGAGGGCTGCTTCCTGATCACCAGGACGCCCTACGACACACGGGTTCCGTCGATGCATTTGAGCATGACGGATCGCGACACGGTGGAGCGGTATCAGCGCATCGTGGACTCAAGTCGAGTCTGGGGACCCACGGCTCGCGGGCCTGGCCGGAAGCCGATGTACGGCGTGGACGTGTCCGAGCGGAAGAGTGTCAAGCGGCTGATAATCGCCTTCCTGCCCTGGCTGGGGGCACGCCGCACAGCGAAGGCGCAGGAACTGCTGGCATTGATCGAGGAGCTGGACGCCGCCGCGGAGTACCGGAAGCACTTCTGCAAGCGCGGACACCCGTGGACGCAGGAGAACGTGTACACGAGTCCGCGCGGCATTCGGGCGTGCCGTCAGTGCAAGAAGGACGCTGGCCGCGAGTGGATGCGCCAGAAGCGGGCGAACAACCCGGAGTTCCACGAGCGGGAGAAGGCGAAGGGCCGAGAATATCAGCGCCAGAAGCGTGCTGGCGCGAAGCGCGCGATCTCATCCCAGGAGACTGGGTCTGGGTCCTAACCGACGGGGGCCTGTGCGCCATGCGGGTGGCTGCGGTCACACCTGCGGAGCGCACGGACACCTTCGACCTGACGGTTGACAGAGATCACGAGTTCGTGGCCGGGGGGATCCTGGTTCACAACTCGTACCCCGAGTACGTCATCCCTACGGACCCGAAGTACCGGGGCAGGGCCCGTTCGCTGTGGGAGGCCGCGGGCACGAAGCTGATGGCCGACGGTGGAATCCTTGGTGGCGCCTGGGACTGGACCAAGGGTGCCTTCGGCAAGGTAGCCGGCTGGGCGAAGACCGGCTGGGACCTGATGACGAACCCGTCCAAGGTGTGGGACAAACTCGTCAGGCCGATCAAGGACCGGGTTGCGGAAAAGCTCAGCGGTCCGGGCCTGTGGGCCAAGGCCATCCGCCGCGTGCCGGGCCAGTGGTTCGGCAAGCTCAAGACCAAGCTCGTCGACGCGGTGAACAGCATGCTCGGCGGCGGCGCCGACGGGGCACTCGGCGGCGCCTGGCTCAAGCCCGTCGACGCCCGTTTCGGCACGCGTTTCGGGGCCCGCGGCAGCATGTGGGCTTCCGGCCGCCACACCGGCCTGGACTTCCCTGCCGCCATCGGCACCGCCGTCAAGGCAGTCGCCGACGGCACCATCGCCAAGACCGCGGACGGTGGCCCTTACGGCAAGCACATCGTGATCAATCACGGGAGTGGGCTGCAGAGCCTGTACGCCCACCTGTCAGCGATCCTCATGCGGCAAGGCCGCGGCGTCGCGGCGGGCACCCAGATCGGGCGTGTGGGCCGGACCGGCAACGTCACAGGTCCGCACCTGCACCTCGAAGCCCGCGTCAACGGCAGGTCCGTCGACCCGATGCCGTTCCTCACCGGCGGCGGCAAGGGCTTCAAGGCGACCGCGGTCGGCGCCGCACAGCGGTACGCCAAGGCGATCCTCGGGCGTTACGGCTGGGGTCCGGAGCAGTTCGGGCCGCTCAAGAAGCTCTGGCACGGCGAGTCGGGCTGGCGCTGGAACGCGCGGAACCCGAGCTCCGGCGCATACGGCATCCCGCAGGCGCTTCCGGCGACGAAGATGCGGTCGGCAGGCGCTGACTGGCGGACCAATGCGGCGACGCAGATCCGCTGGGGGCTCGGCTACATCAAGGGCCGCCCGGACTACGGCAGCCCGGCCCGTGCCTACGCGAAGTGGCTGGCCCGCAGCCCGCACTGGTACGACCAGGGCGGCATGCTCCAGCCCGGCCTCAACCTGGCCTACAACGGCACGGGGCGGCCGGAGGCGGTGCTTACGGGTTCTCAGTGGAACATCCTGACCCGCGCGGCCAGCGGGTCCGACCTGGGTGACCTGCACGTGTCGGTGTACGTCGGCGACCGGGAGATCACGGATATCGCGCGCGCCGAGGTGCACCGATCGAACGGCGAGCTTGTGACGATGCTGCGTGGCGGGAGGGGGTGAGCGATGCCCATCCCCGGCAACCTCCTCAGCACCACCACGTCGGAGATCGACCCGAATACCAGCGGTTGGACACCCAAGCTGAACTGCACCATCAGCAAGGGCATCAACGGGCGCATCGGTGACGGCTGCCTGTCGGTGCGGTCGGTGGCGGCGGGGGAGATGCAGGCCCGCACCGTCTCCTCCTACCCGGTTGTCGCTGGGACCGTGTACCAGACGTTCTCGGATGCCGCGGGCGTCGTGCCCGAGCGCATCGGGATCCGCTGGCTCAACGCGGCGGGCGCCCAGATCTCCATCACCTGGTCGCTGACCACGCTGTCGGCGTCGTCGGGCTGGCATCGCGTCGGCGTGGCCGGGGCCGCACCGGCCGGTGCGACGAAGGCGCAGGTGCTGCTGTCGTCCACGGAGACCGCATCGAACTCTTCCCATTTCTGGGAGAACGTCTACCTCGGCCTGCCCATCCGCACCCAGGGCAACCTGTTCGGCTTCAACACCGAGAGCAGCGAGGTGGACGCCTCGGGGTGGACGCCGGAGGTCAACGCGACCGTCGGCCGCCAGGTACCGCCGGTCCTTTGGGCCGTCGACAACTACCTGGTGGGCGGCCACGTCCTCGCGATCACCGCCACTGGGGCCGGTAACGCGCAGGCGGTGGCGACGGACCGCCCGGTGGTCACGCCCGGCACCGACTACCGGGCCTACGTCTACCTCAACCCCCCGACCCTGGCAGCCGATGCGTGGGTTGAGCTGCGCTATTACGACGCCAACGGCAACCAGATCAGCGCCGCCCGCTCCTCCCTGGTGCAGCCGTCGCCGGGGCAGGGCTGGTACCGGCAGCGCGCCTCCGGCATCGCCCCCGCCAACGCCGCCACCTGCTCCATCGCAGCCGGAATTACCGGTGCGGCGGCCGGACAGGTGCTGCGGCTGGAGGGCGCAGTCGTCACCGTCGCCCCCAAGCTGCAGGCCGGGACGGTCGTGCCCTACGCGGACGGATCCTTCGAGCAGGGCGTCGCCGGATGGGCGGCCGTCTCCGGCGTGGCGGCGATCGCCCGCTCCACGCCGTGGGCTGCCGCAGCCTGGGACGGCGCCTACTCGCTGGCGATCACCTCGTCGACAGCCGCGACGAGCGTGATCCGCTCCGGGCGGTTCCCGGCGCCGGCGGGCACCAGCTACCGGGCGCAGGTCATCGCCAGCCGGTCGGCGGGATCGTGGAGCACCGTCAACGTCAAGGTCCGCTGGTACGACACCGGCGGCACCGACTTGGGCACGACCGGCGGCACCAGCTACAACCTGCCGTCCATCTCGTGGTGGGCGATGGCGACCGACGCGCCGGTGCCCGCGACGGCGACGCAGGCCGCGATCGAGGTGACCGTCACCGCGTCGTCCGCCAGCAGCGGCATGTACGTGGACATGGTGGCGCTGTGGGAAGCGCTGCCGCTGACCGCGGTGGAGGTCGTCGAGTCGACGGCCAGCATCACGCTGACGCTGCGGGAACTGCCCCTCGACTACGACATCACCGTCTACCGGGTGGCCTCCGACGGGTCCCGCACCCTGGTGCGTGGCCAGGACGGGCTCCTCGACCGCACGCTGATCGCTTCCGACCTGATGGTGATCGAGGACTATGAGGCGCCGCTCGGCGTCCCGGTGTCGTACCGGATCGAGCTGTATGAGCCCGGCTCGACCAGCCCGTCCACCCGTAGCTCCGACACCGTCACCATCCCGGCCGGGGACCGCAATGAGGCCTGGCTGAAGGACCCCGGCAACCCGCAGCGGAACTGCAAGGTCATGGTGACGAAGGCGCCGGACTGGCAGCGGCCCATCGAACAAACCACCTACCGGGTCAAAGGGCGCCGCAACGCCGTCACCCTCTCCGCCACGCGCGGCGGCCTCGAGGGCGATCTCACCGTGTGGACGCGGACCGACGACGAGCGCGCGGCCTTGCACTGGATCCTCGACTCCGGCTCCACGCTGCTGTGGCAGGCCGCACCCGGCATGGGCGTCGCCGACATGTACGTCACCGTCGCCCAGGCCACCGAGGCCCGCACCGGCGGCACTGCCATGGACCCCTGGCGGGCCTGGACGCTGCCGCTGACCGAGACGGACATGCCCGTCACCACCGGCGTCGGCACCAGCGCAGGCCGCACCTGGCAAGACGTCCTCGCCGAGTTCAACACGTGGCAGGACGTCCTCGACACCTACGCCACCTGGGAGGACGTACTCCTCGACCGCAGAACGGGGTGATCTGTTGTATCCCGTCTCGGACCAGTTCCTGCCGCGTCTCGCCGAATCCCACACGCCCGTCACCCGCGTCCAGTTGTTCCACACCGACGGCAGCGTTCTCGATCTGGGGCACACCGGCGGCTCCGTGCCGGTGGACCGCGGGCAGGCGATCCGCCGCACGTGCACGGTCACCACCGCGGACGTCTCCCTCATCCCTCGCACCCCGACCGACCAGCTTGCCGTGTACGGGTCGAGGCTGCGGATCGCCCGTGGCGTCGACTACGGCGACGGCTCGCAGGAGTTCGTGCCGCTCGGCGTCTTCCGGCTCGACAGCGTCGAAGGCGATGTCGCCGAAGGTCCCGTCACTCTCCACGGCAAAGACCTGTCGGCCTGCGTGGCCGACGACAAGTTCACCGAGCCGTACAAGGCCACCGGCACCGTCGTCGGCGCGATCACCGCGCTGATCCAGCGCAGCCTCCCCGCCGCTGACGTCATCAGCACCGTTGCGGACGCCCCGATCGGCGCCCGCACCTTCGACGTCGAAGCCGACCCATGGGCTGGCGTCCAGGAGATCGCCGCCGCGGCTGGCGCCGAGTGCTACGCCAACGCCGACGGCGTCTTCGTCGTCTCCACGCTGCCGGATCTGACGACGACCCCCGCGGTGTGGGAGGTCGCGGCGGGGGAGGGCGGCGTGTACGTGTCCGGCAGCCGCGCCATGACCAGCGACAACGTCAACAACGGTGTCCTGGCGCGCGGAGAAAACACGGAGGAAAACCTTCCGCCCGTCTCCTACCTGGCGACGGATGACGACCCGACGTCGCCGACGTACTGGGGCGGCCCCTACGGGCGCCGCCCTCTGTTCTACAGCTCGTCGACGCTGACCACGGTCAACGCGTGCGCGCAGGCCGCGAACCTCAAGCTTGCCGCCGCCAAAGCACCGAACGCCAGTGGCGACTTCAGCAGCCTGCCGAACCCCGCGCTCGAGCCGGGCGACATCATCCGTGTCATCCACCCCGACGGCAGCCGGGAGTTGCACCAGGTGCAGTCCTTCACCGTTCCGCTCGACACCGGCGGCGACTTCCCCATCGCCACGATCTCGGCGAAGGAGGACGAATGACGCACTCCTCCGTGCGGCGGCTCGCTGACGCCGTCGTGCACTCCGCGCGCAGGGTCGGGGAGACTACGCCGGCGGTGCGCGGCGCGGACTGGCGGACTGCCACGGTGACCGCGGTCGGCGCGGGCACGGTGACCGCCGAGGGCATCGTCTGCCGCTGCCTCGAAACCTACGCCCTCCCCGTAGTTGGGGACCTGGCCGTCATCACGCAGTCTTCTTCGGGGAACTGGCTCGCGGTCGGACGGACCTCGGACGGGACGGCCGTGGGCTGGGTGACCCCGACGCTAGGCACCGGCTACACCCAGGGCAACACCAGCTCCAGCGGCAACAACAACGGACCGATCCGCTACCGGAGAGTGCCGAGGCTGGGGACCTGGTGGATGGAGTGGGACGGCGGCGCCAACCGATCGAACGGCGCCCAGACCGCGAACATCCTCGCCTCCGCCCTGGCCAGCCAGTACCGGCCGACGGCACGGGCATCCATGGTCATCGCCAGGAACGCAACCAGCATCACGGGCGTCGCGAACTCCAACTCCGTCGTCCACAGTCTGAAGATCGATTTCGACTCGGACGGCACCGTCTCCCTGGTCTCCGCGACCGCAGGCGACGTCGAGACGAATTGGTTCTCCCTTAAGGGAATCCGCTACCCCCTCAGCTAGGAGGCCCTGTGCCGATCACGGACGACTACGGGCAGGGCATCCAGATCGCCGCCCTCACCGACCAGCCGGACGCCGGGAAACTCGCCCGCGACATCGCCAACGCTCTGGCCCGGCGCAGCGTCCTCAGCTTCGCCTCCGCCTCCGCGCGCGCGGCCACCCTCGTGGGGGCTGCGGCCCCGGTGGAGGGCATGCTCACGCACCTGCGGGACGTCAACCGTTTGGATCACTATGACGGATCGACCTGGGTAGCCGTGGCCACCGGCGCCTCCACCTGGAAAACGATCTCCCTCGCCAGCGGCTGGTCGCAGAACGGCAACTCAAACGGCACCCTGCAGTACAGGTTGCTGAACATCTCCGGGGAGGAGTCGCTGCAGTTCCGCGGCGCCGTAGAGCGCAACTCCTACTCTTCCTCTCCGCCGGTCTCCTACGTCATCAACTCGACCGCCCTGCCGTCCGCCGTGCGGCCGTCGACGCTGCGTACCGTGCTGATCCCCTGCTCGGACATCTCCTCGAGCCGCATCGCCCTCAAGCTCGACGTGCGTACCGACGGGATCCTCGAAGTTTTCGGCTTCAGCAGCAGCGTGAAACCGCCGTGGGTCGGCTTCAACGGCACCATCGTCAGCCTCTAACCAACTCACACTCCCGACACGCCCCTGAACTGGGGCTTTTTCTATGCCCAGAACAGGGGGCCCGCATGGCCAAGAGCGGTCCACAGCGTTACCCGGGCGCCTCCACCTCGTACTGGTACGGCAGCCGCTACCCGGGCTCGGCGATGGAAGTCAACGTCATCGTCTGGCACTCCACCGAAGGCACGAGCCTCCCCTCCTACGGAGGCGGCGCCTCGGCACCCAACTTCACCGCCAAGCCCGACTTCCAGGCGAAGCGCCTGGTCTGGTACCAGCACTTCGACTTCGACGTCTCCTCCCGCGCCCTCATGAACCGCAGCGGGGGAGTCGAGACGAACACCCTGAACGCCTGCCAGGTCGAGATCGTCGGCACCTGCGACCCGGCCACCCACGCCAAGTGGGTTCGCGCCGGCTACCCGCACCTGTACATCCCGGAACTGCCGGACTGGGCCATCCGCGACCTCGGCGCGTTCGCCCGCTGGGCCCACGACAAGCACGGTGTCCCGCTCTCCAGCGGACTCACGTTCAAGGCCTACCCGTCCAGCTACGGCAACAGCTCGGTGCGCATGAGCCACAGCCGCTGGCTCAACTTCAAGGGGCACTGCGGCCACCAGCACGTCCCCGAAAACGACCACGGCGACCCCGGCGACTTCCCCATGGCCGCCATCCTCAACGCCGCCAAGGGCGGCACCACACCGCCCAAGGAGGACGACGTGCCCCTCACCAAAGCCGACGTCAACACCGTCTTCAACACCGACAACGTCATCGCCGTACCCGCCGACTGGTCACCCGGCAACGACTACTGGACCGCCGCCAGCCTCCTCGTCGACCAAGGCAAGCGGATCCGTAGCCTCGACAAGAAGCTCGACGCCCTCACCACGGCGAACAACAAGCTTGTCGACACCGTGGCCCAGCTCGCAGCAGGCCTCGGAGACCTCGACCCCGCGGCGATCGTCGCGGAACTCCGCGCAGCCATCGAATCCATCGAGGTCCGCCTCGACGTCCCTGACGCCTGACAGAAGTGAGAACCAAGATGAGGATCTTCGGTAGAGAGCCTGCTCTCGTCATCGCCACCGTGTCGGCAGGCTTGTCGCTGTTGGTGAGCTTCGGCTTCGACGGCCTGTCCGCCGAGCAGGCCGCCGCGATCGTAGCCGTCATCAGCGCCGTCTTCGCCGCAGTCACCGCCGCCGTCACCCGGCCTGTCGCGCCGTCGGCGTTCACCGGGCTCGCCGCCGCGGGCTTCGCGCTGCTCGCTGCCTACGGCCTCGACGTCTCCCAGGAGACCGTCGGCGCCGTCAACGCCCTCATCCTCGCTGTCCTCGGCCTGCTCACCCGCGGCCAGGTCGCACCGACCAACCGCCCCGTCCGGGGAGTGTGATGCGCTGCCGCGCGGCCCACGGTGCCGCCGTGCGCCTCGGCCGCCGCGGCACCTTCCTCCTCATCCTCGGCGTCGGGAAAACGTGCTGGGGTCTCAGCTTCCTCTTCGACCCGCCGCCCACGCAAAGCCTACGGCTGCTGACGTCGATGTGCGACATCCGGCACTGGGCCTGGCTGTGGATCATTGCGGGGTTGATCACCCTGAGCTCAGCGTTCCTGCGCGTCGGACGCGACTGGGCCGGATACGTGGCAGCCCTCATTCCCCCCACCGTGTGGGCCATCGCCTACACCGTCGCCGTCATCAGCGGCGACTACTCCCGCGGCGCCTGGGTCGCCGTCTGGTACCTCACCTCGCACGTCGGGGTCATAATGTGGGCGGCCACGGTGCCCGAGCATTCGGTCCCCCACGCGCCGAGACGCCTCAGAAAGGGCGTCGAATGACACTGTGGGCAGGCGTTGTCGCGGTCTGCGGCACCCTCGGCATGGTCCTCGCGGGCCTCTTCGCCGCACGGGCCACGCGGGCAGCCGCGTCCGCGACAGCAGAAGCCACCCGAGCAGCAGCCCAGGCACAGGCGGAGCCGAACCAGCGCGCCGAGGACCGGCAGGCATTCGAGGCGATCAAGACGGAGCTGCGCGCCGAGCTGACCTCGACACGAGAAGAAGTGCGCTCCCTGCGGTCCCTGGTGCGGGCCTTCTCCTGGTACGTGGCACAGCTCACCCAGCAGATGCGCGACCACCGCATCGAACCTCCGCCACCCCCCGCCCGCGTCGACGAGTACAACCGGACGGGGGTCTGACCATGCCGGACCCGCGTCCGCTGACTCGCCGCCGCGACGAGAACGCCGCCGACACCGAAACGCTCGCGCGGCTCGGCGTGGTCGACGAACCCCCAGACCCCGCCCCGCCCCCAGAGCCGGAACCGCCGGCCGAGCCGGATCCCGAACAGCAAGCAGCCCTGACAGCGGCGATCGTCGACGCCGGTGTGGACCCGGACACCCTGGCCGACCTCACCCCGAGACAGATGTCCGCTGTCGCACGGCTGCTGAACGGCAAGAGCACGATGATCAAGTAGAGGAGCACTGGGTGGACGAAGATCCTGAGCCGCCGTTCTGGCTGTCACCGCGGCCTTTCCTCGAGCCCGACTGGCCACCCGACGACGAGTAGCCCACGCCCCGCCCCTGCTTCGGCAGGCGGCGGGGCGCTTCGCCGTCAGTACTCCAGTTGCTTCTTCACCTCGGCCACGTGAGGACCCGCGTCCTTGAGCGGCATCTTCCACCGGTAGGCGGTCCCTTCGCCGTCCGTGTAGATGAGCGTTCCGCCCTTGGCCTGCTCCTCGGTCAGGTCGAAGACCTGCGAACGCCACTGCCAGGTGCCGGGCTGAACAGGGTCGGCGTTGCTGTACTTGTCCATGGAGACGTTCGTCGAGTTGCCGCTGTCGAAGCCGATCGCCTCACCATCGGGGGCGATCCACGACCAACCGCCGTTACTGATCGGTGGTGCTTCATCCGCCGGCGCCCCGGTCATCGCCTTGTCCTTCATCGTGATGACGGCGAAGACGCCGTTCTCGGGGACCTCGCCGCTGCCCTTCTTCACGTACACGATGGTGTCGGGCGTGATCTGCAGGACACCGCCCTCGTCGCCGATAGTCTCGGCGGGCTCGCCCAGCTTCATCGTCTTCGCCTGCCCTTCGGTCCCGTCCCCGCCGGTGCCGCCCCCCTCCTTGCCGGCACAGTGGTCCATCCATTCCTTCTGGCTGAGGTACTCGTCCGTGCAGTCGACCTTCTTCGACGCCGCGGCTTTCGAGGCTGCAGGCGGCTTGCTGTCGGCCTTGTCGTCGTCACCGCCGCCGCACGCGGTCAGGACGGCCAGGAGCAGGGCAGCCGTAGCCGCGGTAGTGCGAACGCGCATGCGCCCCCCAAGGTTGAACCAGTCGGGACACCGTAGGGCAGGAGGGGTGGGCGGGGGAGGGGCGTTGCCGAGCTGTGACCACGCCGGACACGGCAGCACGGGCCTTGCCTCAGAACGGGGCGTCTCCGTCGCCTTCGATCCGGATCCGGAACTGGCCTGTCGGGGAGTTGATCCAGTCCGAGGCGTCGGGCCGGATGAACGCACCTTCCCGGCCGTGGATCGAGAGGCGGCCCTCGGCCAGGTTCAGCAGCTGGGCAGTTCGCGCTTCGGCGGGGAAGATGAGGCTGCCTCCCCACGTCCCCGTCTCGTCTTTGCGCAAGTCGCCTGCCGCGGCAGGCTTGTCGTCGTCGCTCAGCAGGAGGATCACGGTTCCTCGGTACGCGCTCATGCCGCGAACCTATCGATGCCGTCAAGCCGAATACCCCCGTAGGCGAGCTCCAGGCCGCGTCCCTAGCCGGGCGTTGCTCGATATCAAGGCATGACTCCAGAGGAACGCCGACAACTCCTCGGCGACGACTGCATCGCCGAGATCCACGCCCGAGTAGCCCAAGCTCCGCAAGCGCCACCGGAAGTGATCGAACGACTGCGTCGCATCATGGGTCCCGCCATCGAGCGAACCCTGGCGAAGAAGGCGGCGAGGGCCAACGAATCCAGCTAGCGCATAACGTTCCCTTCTGCGCTGCGGGTTGGCTCGCAACGCTTCCGCCTACGGTGTGGGTGCGCCGAACTCGGTCAGCAGCTCCTGCGTGGTTAACACCTCAATGCCCCACTCGCGAGATCGGGCCGTCAGGCGGCGTTCGTTGGTGACGAGGGCGCACTTCTCGTACCGGGCGGTCGAGGCGATCAACGCATCGCGCGTGTGGTTGATGTTCCCTGACCTGAGAGCTTCCAGAAGATCTCCGTCGGCGTCGCTCCCGGCCCTGCAGAAGTTGAGGCGGGAGAAGCCGACGGCAGCAGTTCCGGTTGGAACCAGGCGGCCGAGGCCGACCATCAGCAGCACGAGCAGGGAGCGGCGCTCCTGGTCAGGGATTGCGGTGAGCTCGTCGATCGTGATGTGTGTGTACAGCACTTCAAGCGAGCCTGAGGCCGTGGCCTCCCTGAGGGTCTCGAACGCGCCTTCTGTTACGGCTAGCGGGTCGATGGCGTTGGAGTCGAAGACGACACGTCTCATAGCGGCAGGCTAGTGATCGCTACGCCGGGCGCCAAATAGATGGCTGACTACGCCGAGTTGGCCATGAGTACTCTCGATAACATGCCATATCGGGGGCGTTATTTGGGGTGATTGTCCGGCTCTCGCTCGGCCGCTTTCATGAGCAACCGGATCTGCTCGCGCGTCCATCCGGTGATACGCGCTACTTGTGCTTGGGCGCCTCGCTCGTTGGTGCTGCGCAGTACTGAGACGACCTCGGCTTGGAGGTCGGCGCGGGCGGCGTCGAGAGCCTCCTGTGCGTCGCGGTAGCGCTGGGCTGCGAGTTCGAGCTTGGCGGTGTCCATGCCGTCATCATGCCATCTGCTTGGCCAAGTCGCTAGGCCGAACCGCTTGACAAGGCCGAGTCACTAGGCCAAGCTGAAGGGCATAAGGGACGGCAAGTGAGGGGGGTCGGAAATGGAACGAAGCGACTGGGGCGAGATCGACGACTGCACCTGCATTGAGTTTTGCGACGAGGGCCCGAGGGTCTCGTGCCGACTCTCCGGCAGGCCGCACGTCCACCCGGAGGACCCGAATCACCCCCGCGCCTACGGGCCCTGCCCGGTCCACCCGGATCGACCCGGTGACCACTGAGTAGGAGTGGCGATGCCCCGGCTGAAGGAAGCAGCCGGGGCATCGCCCGTACCGTACCCGATTGGAGAGTCCGTGACCGACCTCATCCCGCACCAGCTGGACGCCACCCCCGCCGTCTACGACGCTGCGACGCTCGCCGTCCTCGCCGCCATGGAAAAGGCAGCCGGGAAGCACCTCCGCGCCATCCGCCCCCCGGTCTGGTTGAAATGCCTGACGCCATCCGACTCTGTGGTTGATAATGACAGTTATCCAATACTCGCGTTCATGAGGGAGAGCACCGTGACCTACTCCAACTACATGCCGCCCGTCGGAGGAGAGAAGCACCAGTACTTCCCGCTGGAGGATGACTGCTTCCGGTCGGACGGGGAGGCGCACCCCGAGCACGACTACCCGCCGGTCGGCGAGGGCGACGAGTGCCGCCGGTGCGGCGCCGAAGCGGGCGATGACTGAGTCCGGCGAGACAGGCGCGCTCGTCCCACGCCTATCGACGGAGCTGTCGATCGGCCGCCATGACCCCCGCGGTGATCAAACCAACCGCTGAAGGAGACTGAAATGTCCAAGCAACTCCCCGCGAGCATCGAGTCCATCCGTGAAGCAGCCCAACAGGCCCGAACCGATCGCGCCTACGAGAAGTCTCGCCAGTTCACCGTCTTCATCTACTCAGACGGAGAGACGGAGATCGAGCTCGCAGAGTTCGAAGGGCCGATGCCCGTCCCTGTCCCTGGGCAGACCGTCAGCCTGTGGACCAACAAGGTCAGCGTCGTCGTCGACCGTATCGAAACCTTCTACGGGCTCGGGGAAGGCGGCACGCAGCTGGCATCCGTGCAAGTCTTCGTGAAGGCAACCGAGGGCGCATGAGCGGAGACTCGCTGCCCGCGCCGCGGCTAACGGGCGAGGTCTCCACGGAGCGACACGACCCCCGTGACGACTGGCCTAATGAAGCCCGCACCCTCGCCGACCATCTCACCGCCATCTACGGCGACCGCGACCCGTTGCCCACCATCGCCGGGGGATGGATCGCCCGCCAGAAGAGCCGCCACACCCGCCGGGCCTACGTGCGCACGTTCAAGGCGTGGGAGGAGTACGCCCGGTCCACCGCCATCCATCCCCTCCAGGCGAAGCTGCCGCTCGCCGACGCCTACGCCAAGTACCTCGCCAAGACCCCCACCCGCAACGGGCGGCCCCCGGCGGAGACGACCCAGGCGCAGGCCCTCGCTGCCGCCGGGTCCTTCTACACCTACGCAGCCCGCCTCCAGGTCGTCGACACCGACCCGTTCGCCGCCGTTAACCGGCCCTACGTCGACCCGGACTACAGCCCCACCGAAGGCATGACCGAGGCCGAGACCATGCGGCTCATCGAGACCGCACGCCGCTGGGCTCCCCGCTCCTACGCCCTGGTCATGCTGCTCTACCTCACCGGCGCCCGCATCGGCGAGCTGCTGTCTCTCAACGCCGACCAGCTCGGCTACGACCGCGGCCACCGCACCCTGCCCCTCACCCAGAAGGGCGGGAAGAAGCGACCCGCCCCAGTGCCGCCGCTTGCTCTCGACGCGCTCCTCGCCTACCTCGGCGACCGCACCGACGGCCCGCTGTTCACCACCGAGACTGGCCGCCGCTGGACGCAGCCCGAAGTCTGGAAGCACCTGCGCGTCCTCGCCCGCCGCGCCGACATCCCCCAAGCCGCCACGATCAAACCCCACACGCTTCGGCACCAGTTCATCACCGACAACCTCGCCAACGGTGCCCCCCTCCAGGACGTCCAAGACGCCGTCTCTCACTCCGACCCACGCACCACGCAGCGGTACAACCGGCGCCGACGGCAGCTCGACAACCACCCCGCCTATGCCCTCGCGGCCAGGCTCGCAGCAACGTTAGGGAGACAGAATGGATGAGCTGATCCAATGGCTTGAGGGGCAACTGGCGAAGGATGCCCATCGCTGCGAGCTCTGGCACGACTACGAGTGCGACCTGCTGGCGCAGGAAACGGAGGGCGGCTTGCGGTCGGCTGCGGCAGCCCTGGAGATGATGGCAGCCGTGCCGGGAGCGGTGTGCTCGTGCGGGGTGCCTGCGCGCGCCCTGCGCGAGATTGAGTGCAAGCGGCGCGTGCTAACCGAGTACGTCAAGGAAGCCCGCGTGATGGAGCGGGGCCACCGGACGGGCTGGACGGAGGGCGGGCAAGCAGTCCGCAAGCATCTCATCAAAGCGTGGGCTCTGGCCTTCGAGCACCGGCCCGGGTACCGACCGGAATGGCGCCCGTGACCGCCTCACCCGCTCTGAGGGCGGAGTCGTAAAAAGGCGGGATCCTGTACAGCCACTGCGCCCCACCGCAATGATGAGCAGACCCGCAGGAGAGGGAGGCCCCGTGCCTGAGAGGCCTGAACTGCTGACTGAACGCGAAGAGGGAATGCTGATCATGCGCGCGCGTGGTTACACCTTCGCCGAGATCGGCCCTGTGTATGGCGTCGGGGGGAGCCGAGCCCACCAAATCATCAAGGGTGCGTGTCAGGCCCTGGGTGCCAGCGACCCGGCCCACGCCATCGGGATCGCCCTGTGCGCCGGCCTTATCACCGTCGAAGACCTCAGTGGCAGCGACGGCAATGACCGTCTCGGGGAGATGCGGATCCCGGAGCACGTCCGTGAGGCTGTGTCCGGGGTCGGCCAGGAGAGCCGCCCGTGATCCAGATCCGTCTGCTGGGCGGCCCCGAGGACGGCCGCACCCTCACGATCCCTGACGACGAGCCGCCCTCGATGTACTTGATCCCGATCACCCCGCCGCTTTCCGACCTATGGATCGGGCCCCTCGTAGCCAAGCCCACCCAGACATCCGAGTACGAGCCGCTGTGTACCCCGGACTGGGAACATCGCCGCGCAGGTGACGGCGCCTACCTGTACCGGTATCGCGTGCCCCCTGTCTCAGCGGCGGACCGGCAGGCCCTCGAAGAGGCCCGCCGCGCCGCGAAGGCTGCAGAGGAAGAGCGTGAGGCCATGCTGGACGCGGCATGGCAGGACATCCGCAGGGAGCGCCCGCACTACCCTGCCGACCGACGCGAATTCCTCCGCAACCTCTTCAAGGAACCTCCGCGGCGGCAAGACCCCTGAAAGCCGCCAAGGTCTCCCGGGGCCTGTGTAGGAAGTCGCCGGTGACGGGGATGACCGGCAGCGCCCGCCCCGAGCTGGGGCGGGCGTGCTCGCGTGTCAGAGTTCGCCGGGGTTGACCTGTCTGACCGTGATCTCGGTGCAGCCTTCGGTTTCGAGTCTCTGCTTGCGGTCTTGGGCGCTGGGTTTGTCGTAGGTGACGGCGCTGGTGTGGTTCTTGCCCGTGGGGTCGGTCCACTCGAGCCGGTAGCTGATCATTGTGGTGGTCATGGGTGCATCATCGCTGGTGGCACTGACAATGGCCGGTCACCTGGCTGCCGGACCGTGTGGTGCGCCGGGCTGGGGCTGCTCGTAGGCTGGCTTCCTCGGGGCTGTCACGGAGGTGTGCGATGCCCCGCCCTGTCTGGTCCGGCGCGATCTCGTTTGGCCTGGTCACGATCCCGATCAAGGTGGTGAGTGCCACCGAAGATCACAGCATCCATTTCCACCAGTACCACCTGGAGGACATGGGCCGCGTCCGCACCCGCAAGATCTGCGAGCTCGAAGGCCGGCCGGTCGGCCAGGACGAGATCGGCAAGGGCTACGAGTACGCGCGCGATCAGATCGTCGCCGTCTCGGACGCCGAGCTCCGCGAGATCCCCCTGCCGACGGCCAAGGCCATTGAGATCGTCGCGTTCGTGCCCTACGAGACCATCGACCCGATCCGCATCGGCGACGGCTACTACCTCGAGGCCGACGGCGCGGTCGCGGCGAAGCCGTACACGCTGCTGCGCAAAGCCCTCCAGCGGAACAGTAAGGCGGCAGTCGCGAAGTTCGCGTGGCACGGCCGTGAGCGCCTTGGCCTGCTCCGCATCAAGGACGACGTGATTGCCCTGCACGCCCTGCGCTGGCCGGACGAGATCCGCTCCCCAGAGACGCTGGCGCCGGAGTCGGTCGAGGTCAGCGACGAGGAGATCGAGCGGGCCCTCCTCCTCATCGACTCGATGACCGAGGAGAGCATCGAGGGCGCCGAGTGGGCCACCGACCGCTACACGGAGGCCCTCCAGGACGTCATCCACGCCAAGACCGAAGGCAAGCGGGTGCCGCAGCCGGAGGCGGCCGAGCCGTCGGCGGGCCGGGTCGTCGACCTCATGGCCGCCCTGCAGGAGTCCGTACAGAAAGCCAGGGAGTCTCGCGGCGAGCCGGCCGAGGTCCACGAACTCAAGCCGAAGAAGAAGGCGGCGAAGAAGGCCGCGACCAAAAAGACGTCGGCACGCAAGCCACGCAAGAGCGCCTGAGAGGGCGCGCGCTTCGCCTACTCGAGCACCCCGAGTTCCTTGTCGGGCTGGCAGTGGGGGCAGGCGGGGACCTGCTCGTACAGGGCGCGCCGCGCCTGCTCTGCGGTGACGCCGAGGCAGCGCTTGCCCGTCATGTGGCAGTCGCCGACGTGCACGTACACGGGCAGCCGGTCCGCGCCGATGCCAGTCTCCAGCAGCCACTCCGGCGCCGGCGGACGGGCGGCCAGCCCTCGCTGCCGTTCGGCCTCACGTCGCTCCTCGGCCGCGATCCACCGCCGGGTGCGCTCCAGGTCGCCGAGCTGCACACGCTCCAGGAAGCGGAGAGCGGCGAGGCGGTCGTACTCGGCGGCATGGTCGTGCATACGTTCGATTCTATGCATGGCCTGATCTACGCTGTACCCGTGAGCGAACCCGGCAGATACCGCGTCACCCTGACCAGCCACAACAGGACCGTCGCCCGAGGCTGGTGGCACGTGCGAGGCACGGCAGAGCGCAAGTTTTCGGCCGACGTAGGCCTGTACGGCAGCATCGACGGCATGAGCGTCGAACTCGCCGAGCATGACGGCGAGGACTGGCGGGTCCTCAAGACGTGGCCCGACGGACGGGACGCCTGAGCCGCACGGCCGTTGTCAGTGCTGCCCGCTACGGTGGCCCGTATCTATCCGCGTCTGCTGGCTGCAGCGCAACGCCCCGCCCGGAGTGGTGCCCGGACGGGGCGCACTGCTGTCGGCCTGCGGCGGTGGGGCGTGATCACTTTACGGGCGCCCGTAAAGTGATCAAGCGACTTCGCCCTCCGGCTGCGAGTGCCGGACGAGCTGCTTGAGCTGCATCTCCACGGCGGTACGCGACTGCCCCGCCTCGGCGGCGACCTCCGTGATCCGCTCCTGCACTTTCTGTGCCGTCTCCACGGTCAGCGTGCCGTTCTGGATGGCGGTCCAGGCGGATCGTTCCAGCTCGATGAGGTCGTCGGGGATCTCGATGTCTGCCACGTCGTTGAATCTTAAGCGACATTCATGATTCCTTTGCCGAACCCTGGACTGTAGCGAACGCTGCATGTAGCGTGTGCTACATGAACGATGACGGGAAGGCCGCCGCCGAACGGGAACTCACCCAGTACCGGCGCACGGTCGACGGCCGCGACGAGATGATCCGGCGCGCAAACCAGGCCGGTGTCAGCAAGCACCGCATCCATCTCCTGACCGGCATCGCCCGCACCACCATCGACCGCATCCTGAAACCCAAGGAGGAGCAACCATGAAGACGTACACGCTGACGATGAGCATCCAGGCAGACGACGACGTCGACCCCGACCAGATCCGCAACGAAATCTACGATGCGGGCGAACACGTCCCCTTCAGCTTCGACATCACCAGCATCACCGAGGAGAGCTGATGGCCACGAACAAGCCGACGAAGCCCCAGAGGGCGGTGCTCGCCCTGATCGCCTCCGGGGGCGTGTACCGCTGGGAGCGCAATGCCTCCTCCTACGTCACCAGCCCGGACGGCTCAACCATCTCGAAGGTGACTGTGAGCGCGCTGGTGCGCAACGGCTGGGTCCGGTACGGCGACGCCGCAGGTATCAGGCGGCCGCTGCTGATCACCGATGCCGGCCGCGCACTGCTCCCCAGTGCCGCCGAGTAGGAGCGAGCACGGGTACGCAGAAGGCCCGGCCCAGGGTAAGTGGGCCGGGCCTTCCGCCGTCAGCCTACGCCGCTTCGGCGACCTCCAGGCGCTGAGCCTCCACCCACTCCGCCCGCAGCCGCTCGTACCGCTCCCGCGTCGGCCCCCACAGCCAGCCGCCCGTCGCCAGCAGCAGGGCGCGGATCTCCGCATCCACGACCTCCGCAGAACGCACGGAGCCTGCTGGCGGGGGAGAAGGGGGCATAGGGATCAGCCTATGTGCCGGGTCTGACCGCGGGCTACGGCTAATCAGCCGCAGGCTGCTCGGCGATGTACGTGCCCTTCGAGGGCAGAGTCACCGCCAGGCCGCGGTCCCGCAGCTCCTGAATCGCCCGCCGCGCCGTGCCGATCGCGACCTGGTACTCCTCGGCCAGCTCCCGCTCGCCGGCCAGGCGCGCGCCCACCGGGATCTCTCCCGACGCGATCCGCGCGGCCAGGTGGTCGGCAACCTGCACGTACACGTAGACGGGTCTCGACGGATCCACCACCGGCTCTTGATCACCCATGCCGTCAACGTAAAGCGGCGGGTCACACCCCGAAACCGCAGGTAGCGGCATGGTGCTCCATGTAGCGGTATAGAGCGGTACCGTAGACGACCACGCACAGCAGACCCCCGCGACCGCGCGACCGGCCCGGGGGCATGGCCGACGAACGGAGCGTCGACATGAGCCAGCCTAGAGATCACCAGCGAGCGCGCCAGACCACCGACCAGACGGGGGTGTAACCATGGCGCGCACCAGCTACCGCTACATCGACTGGACCCTCGGCGCCGACCCCGCGCAACCGTCGCATCGCCGCATCGAATGCGCCGACTGCCCCGCCGCCTCCGGCGACAGCCCCGGCCAGCTCGGCCCCGACCGGTGGGCCCTCCAGCACGCCGGCGCCACCGGGCACCGCGGCTACCGCGAGACTGTCATATCTCACCTCCGTGCCACGCCCGCCGAGGATGCCTAGTCTCCGGATTCACACGGGGTGTGAAGAGCGTGACGCGACTCTTGTGGTGCACACGCTTCTCGGCATATGCATATATGCAAGACGCTGGTGGAGGCCGGGCCTGGACCCCGCCCGGCGGCAGCTCCTGTTACCTGATCAGATCGGTGATGTGCATGCCGAGGACGCGCGTGATCCGGAGGAGGGTGTTGATCGTGGGATTACCCTGGCCGGACTCGATGTCCTGGTAGACGCTGCGGCTCACTGGGACCCGTAGGTAGACCTCCTCCTGGGTGAGGTTGCGGTGCATGCGGGCGTCGCGCAGGCGGGCGCCGATGGCGCGCCGCTCCCGCAGGAGCCAGGCGTGGTCGTCATCGGGCAGATCAGGCACTCGACAAACGCTCTGACCTGCGTGATCATAAGTCAGCCCGGTATACCGGGCATTTTGTGATCTTGAAACAGTCGAGACTCACGCCCCCGTGACGGCCGACGGCGTCCCGTTGGTTGCCGCTCCCTGTGAGGTGGCGGCATTGCGGGGTCGATGGCGGCTGCCCAGAATCGAATGTATGTTCACCCGAAAGGGTGAACAGCGAATGACCTGCGCATCTCGTTGGGCTGGAGGGAAACATGACCACCACCCCTGTACACATCAGCCCTATGAGCAGGAGGCAGGACATGACCAGCGAGGAGATCCTCGCCCTCTACGAGTGGCAACAGGGTGTCTGCTTCCGTCATCCCACCGCGGGGGAGATCCCGACGGCTGGACTGAAGGCGCTTCACCCGCGGGCCGGCGGCGCCGAGCATGTCGTGCGGGCATGCCACGCCTGCGTCCTCCAGCTCGAGGACGAGCGCCGGGCTGAGGCCACCGAGCGGGGAGTCACCTACGTGCCGGGCCATGCCGGGGAGCCGCTGGTATAAGGCCAGCTCACCTACCCATGGCAGAGGCGCTGCTGGGGAGAATCTGGGGAGCGATCAAGCTATGGGGAGCATCTGGGGAGGGCTGCGCACGCCACCCATCACCACCCAGTGCCACGGTGCGCCACCAGGAACCACCAGGTCAGAAGCCTGGATAGCCTCTTCGGGGCATCGGTCCCAGGTCACGGCTGACACCCGTTAAGTTCTGCATGAACCACGACGGCCGCAGCACCGCCCACTCGTCGAACAGGCCGGGCAGGGCCTGGTGCACCTTCCCCACCGCCGGGCCGCCCTCGGGGACGGCCGAGGCGCTGAGCAGCACCGCGCGGCGGACACCGGCGGCGCGGGCCCGCCGGAGGAACGGCAGCATGACCGCCGCCGGATCCGGGTCGCCGAGGGGCGGGACCAGGTAGACGCGGTCGGCTCCGCCGAGCGCGGCGGCGTGGGTGGCGGGCTCGTACCAGTCGAACCGGACCGGTTCGGCCCCGGGCACCGGCGTGGCGCGCCGGCCGGCGGCCCGGACGCGGTGGCCGGCGGCCGCCAGGCCCGCGACCGTACGGCTGCCGGTGGTGCCGGTGGCCCCGATGACGAGGGTGGTGCCGAGGGGTGAGGCCGCCGCGGGGGTGGGGGCGGTGGTCATCGGCCGCTCCCGGCGAAGTCCGTGCCGGATGCCAGGACGGCGAGCGGGTTCCAGTAGTCGCGGTACGACGTGATGCGCCCGTCCCGGACGGTCACGACGGCGATGTACGTCATGTCGTAGGGGCGGCCGGTCTCGACCAGCCGGCCGACGCCGCGCATCTCGGCCACGATGGTCCCGGGGTCCGTGGTCTCGTGGATCCGCAGGTCGGGGAAGTCGTGCAGGTCGATGTGGTCCGGATAGGGGCGCATATAGGCGGCGACGGCCTCCCTGCCCTCCAGGCGCCTCGGCCGGCCCTCGGGGGCGAAGGGGAACTCCATGACGCCGTCCTCGGCCCACAGGGCGACCCAGCCGCTGATGTCCTTGTCCAGCAGGAGCCGCAGACTCCGGCGGTAGACGTCCGAAGGGGAAGCCGGTGAGGCCGGGGGCGCCAGGGGCGCCGGGTCGGGCTGCGGTACGGATGCGGGGGCGGCGTGCGGCGTGGCCGTCCGCCCGGGCGTTGTCGTGGGTGCGGACATGGGTGTCCTCCGTCTCGTAGAATCTGGACCCGTGGTCCGCTTCGACGATACGGACCGGTGGTCCGCTTTGTGAAGGGAGAGGGAGCAGCAGCATGCCCGAGCGCAAGCCCCGCAAGGACGCCGCGCGGAACCGGGAGGCCGTCCTCGCCGCCGCCGACGCCCTCTTCGCACGGGGCGGGAGCCCGGAGGACGTCACCATGGCCGACGTCGCGGCGGCGGCCGGGGTCGGCAAGGGCACGCTCTTCCGGGCCTTCGGCGACCGCCCCGGACTGCTCCGCGCGCTGTACGAGGCGCGGCTCGAACCGGTCAGGGAGGCGGTGGAGTCAGGCCCTCCGCCGCTCGGCCCCACCACGCCGCCGGAGCAGCGGGTGCCCGCCCTGCTCGACGCCGTCCTGTGCTTCAAGCTCGACAACCGCCGCCTCGCCCTGGCCCTGGAGGAGAGCGGGACCGGCAGCCCGTACCAGGCGGAGCACTACCGGCAGTGGCACGGACTCCTCCGCGCGGTCCTGGAGCAGATCCCCGGCCTGTCCGACAGCGCGTTCACCGCCCACGCCCTGCTCGCCGCGACCCGGGCCGACCTCGTCGAGCACCTGGCCGCGGCGGAGCGCCTGCCGCGGGAGCGCCTGCGGGCGCAGTTGGCGGACTTCACCGAGAGGGTCCTGGCCTCCGGCGCACGCCAGGGTCCGCCGTCCGCCGAGCGCTGAGAGCCGGTGCCGGGAGGGCTCCGGGCGGGGCCGAGGCGGGATGCGCTGTCCCCGGGCCCTGCCCGGTGGTTCACTGTCCTCCCGCGGTGTCGCCGGTTCGTTCTGGAGGGCAGTGTGTGGATCACGCTTGTGGCGACCCTGTGCGGTACGGCCGCCGGTGTCGCCTCGACGCTCGTCGCCGACAAGGTGCGGTGGAAGCGCGACCGGGCCCACCAGGAGCGGGACAAGCAGGTGGAGATCTGCGTGGAGTTCCTCAGGGCGCTGATGCGTGCCTACGAAGGGCTGTACGACATCGCCAGCCGCGAGGACCGCGGCGCCGAAAGGAACTACGGCGCCGTCCGGGACCTCGTGTCCGACGCGGGCACGGCGGACTCCCGGCAGCTCCTGCTCGTCACCACTCCGGCGCACGTCACGACGGCGTGCGAGCACGCGTTCTCGGTGCTCAGAGACCTCAGGGACGCCGTGGGCGGGGGCCTGACCGTGGACACGAGCGCCTACCAGGAGCTCGACCGCGCCTTCCGGGACGCGCTGCACGACGTCCGCGTCGAGGTCCGGCGCAGCCAGGGCCTCGCCGACGCGGAGGCCCTGCGCCGTCCCCGGGTCCCGCCCTACCGGATGGTCCCCGCCCCGGCTGCCGACGGCTCGCCTTCCGCGCCCGCCCGGCCCGGGACGACCGGTGCGTGAGGCCGGACTCCGCAAGCAACGCGCCCCGCGTGCCACCGGGTTCGGCCCGCCGCCGGCCGGGCGCCGTCAGGCGAACAGGTCCGCGCGCTCCCACGGGCTCGGCCCGGTGCCCTCCCGCCACGCGAGCAGGTCCTCGCCGTTGACGCACACGATCCCGCACTGCTGCGCGTACTCCAGGGCGGGAAGCGTGAAGTCGCTCGTGGTGACGAGGGCCGCTATGTCGGCCTCGTGGACGGTGAAGCACGTACCGCCGAAGCGCTGGAGGTCCTGCGAGCCGACCTTGTTGCCCTCCGCGTAGCGCTTGCACTGGATGACGAGGCGCCGGCCGTCGGAGGTGAGCGCGAGGACGTCCGCCCCCAAGTCGCACGCCCCGCCGACCACTTCCACCTCCCGGCAGTGGTCACGGGCGCAGAGGTCGGCTATGGCCTGCTCGAAGTCGTCCGGATCGAGCGCGGCGTAGTCGGGCTGCGGGTCGAGGGCGACGGTCGTGCCCTCCTCGGCCGACTCTGCCGCTCCCTCGGTGACCTGCACTGTGTACACGCCGGGGCACTCCTCCGCCAGGACCTGGACCCCCGGGGACGCGGCGGCGTACGCCTCGCCGGACGCGTCCCTCCGTACGGTGGGCGGCACAGCGGGCGCCGCCCCGCCCGCCGCCGGTACGTCGTCGAGTTCGCCGGAGGCTTCTTCGGCCGCTTCCTCCAGCGCCTCCGCCGCGCGGCGCGCGTACCGCGCGGCGGAGAAGCGGCGCCACCTCGACCGGCTCAGCCCCGCGGCCGCGACGCCGACCACGAGGAGGGTGCAGGCCCACAGCGGGCGGTTCTCGACCACGCGCGCCGCTGTCCGGACCACGAACGCCACGAGGCACAGGACGAGCGCCAGCAGGACGAAGAACAGGGCGGTCGAGCGCAGGTCGAAGCGGTGCGCACGATCCCCGCGCCGCACAGGACGTGAGGGTCCGGTCATGTCACTCCCCTCTCGGACGGCGAAGATCAGATGATCAGTCGTCTCCGTCTGCCCCGGTTCGGGGTGCGTCAAAAACCCGTGGTGACCGCGCCCTTCGCGCCCGGTGACGGTGGTGCCCGGAACTCCGCCGCCGCGGCCACCGCCGCGTGCCGGGCGGGCGCGGCCGGGCGGCCGGAACATCTCTCCGCTGAAACGAACGTTCTACCCAGCGGGAGTTGGTGGCACCGGGCCCCGGCTGCCGGGTCGGCGCGTGGGTGAGGGCCGCGTCTCCGACTGCCGTGGGGGAGCGATCGGGTCCGGGCGGCCCTCGCCACCAGCCTGCCCGGCGTGCCCGGCTCCATCCACGGCTCCACTCCTGCGGGTGACAGCGTCCCTCCGCAGGGGCACAGTGCCGCGTTTCGGTGCATATGGGTCGGTCGCCGTTGCCTGGGCGCCCCGCCGCCGCGGCCGGACGCCCGTCCGGGTATGGGACCGGGGCATCGCGGGCACAAGGGCGGCATGAAGATCCTCTTGGTTCTGGTGGTCATCGCCATCGCGGTCGCAGTCATGTACACGCGCTCACGGAAGGGACGCTGACGGGAGCGTGGGAGACGCGGGCGGACGGGCCGGTGTCTCCCGCCCCGTCCGCCCGCGTGCTCACGCCGCCGCGCCGCCCGGTACGGACGTCCGGTCCGGCGTGTCCGGCGTGGTCGCCGGGGCGGCGGCGAGGTCGTGGCGGAGGCGGTCGGCCGGCAGGCCCCGGGCACACAGACCGCGCACGGTGGCGGCCAGGCCGGGCGGGCCGCTGACGAAGACCGGGCCGGACGGCGGCCACTCGGCGTGCCGGGCCACCGCGTCGGCCAGCGCGTCATCCTCGGCGGCCGCGCCGAGCACGGGAACCACCCGCAGCCACGGGGCCCGGGCCTCCCACTCGGCCACCGCGTCCAGGTCGTACAACTCCTCGCGGGTGCGCGCGGCGAGGAACAGGCGCGCGACACGGCCCGGCACGCGGCGCCGCGCCAGGTCCTGGAGCAGTGCCTTGGCCCCGGCCCAGCCGGTGCCGCGCGCGACGACCACCGCGTCGTGGTCGCGGTCGTCCTCGTGGAGGGTCATGGCGCCCTGGGCGGGGCCGAGGCGCAGCGGGTCCCCGACGCGCGTCCGCGTCACCAGGGCGTCGCTCACCCCGCCCGGGCCGGTGCGGCGGACGTGGAACTCCAGCTCGCCGTCCGCGCGGGGCGCGCACGCCAGGCTGAACGGCCGCCAGGCGCGCGCGAGCTGAGGCGACTGGAGCAGCGCGTACTGACCCGCGCGGTACGGGTACGGCTCGGCGGGGGCGACCCGGAGCACGGCCAGGTCCGGGCCGCGCTCGTCCCGGCCGGTCACGGTGACGTCCCAGAAGGGGCGCTCGGCCAGCGCCGCCTCCGCGCCCCGCACCATGGCCGTCACCGCCCGCCGCAGCATCCGCCGCCACGCCTCCTCCGTGTCCGCGCGCCACCACGTGCCCGCGCGCCGGCGCAACGCCTCCACCAGCGCCGCCTCGAACACGTCGTAGTGCACCGGGCGCACGCCGAGCTTGCGGTGGTCCCGGCCGAGCCGGGTGCAGAACGCGGTCACCTCGTCCGGGCGGTCCAGACGGTCGATCAGGAAGCGGAAGGCCCGCTCCAGATGGGCCTGCTGGAAGGCCATCGACTCGGGGAAGAGCCCCCGCAGATAGGGGTGCCGCTCGAACATGGCCGTGTACAGGTCGGCGATCAGCCCGGGGAAGGGCGTGATCAGCGCCAGGGACTCGGTGATCAACCGCTGGTCGTCGGCTCCGTGGTGGCCGGGTTCGGCGGCGTGTAACGGCTGGGCGTCGGCGGTCCCCGAGGCGTTCGAGGCACGCGGGGCGCCAGGGGTGCCAGGCGTACTCGGGGCGTACGAGGCGTACGAGGCGTACGGGGTGTCCGGGGCGTTCGAGGTGCCCGGGGTGTCCGGTGTCAGCAGTCTTCGCCGGAGCCGCTTCGCTTCCTGGCGCGCGAGCAGGACGCGGTACTCCTCGTACGCATCGGTGGGGTCGGTCATCACAACGGGATCTCCTGCGTAGGGGGCGGGGTGCGCGCGCGTCCGGTCCGAGTGTCGCACCGCGCCCCGCCCGCTGACCGGCCCCATCCATAGGGTCGTTCGGCCCTGTGCGCACGAGGCGGGCACCCGCTACGGCCTGCGGTGACTCAGGCCGGAGGGTCCTCGTGCGGGAGACGCGCGCGGGCGCGCCGGCGGACCCTGCGGCCATGGGCGAACGCGAGGGCGAGGAACAGGCCGAGGACCGCGGCGGAGGCGGCCGCCGCTCGCGGCCAGTCCGCGCCGCCCCCGGGCCCGGCGGCGACCTTGAGGCCCGCGGTGGTGACGGCGGCGACCAGGCCGGTGCCGACGAGGACGGCCACCACGTGCCGCGCGTCGCCCGTCTCGGCGGGCGGCGGTGCGCCGTCCCGCAACCGCGTCCAGTGGTACGCGGCCTCCCGTTGCTCGCGCCGTCGCCGGACGCCGGCACACACCCGGAGGGCGACGGTGACGGCGGCCCCCGCGACCACCGCGGCGCAGGGGAGCCACCAGGCCTCGGCCACCAGCAGCAGCACGGCGGCCGAGGCGATCGTGGTCCATCCGCTCAGGCAGGCCGCGGCGGCCGTACGGCGGGAGACCGGCCGGTCGGCCCCCGCGCGCAGGTCGGCGAGGGCCGGCAGGTACCAGACGCAGCCCGAGGCGGTGACCACGGCGGCGCCGACGGCGAGGACGGTGTGGGACACGGGCCTACCTCGCCGCCCCGGCCCCGGCGCCCTCCGGCTCCGCGGCACTCTCCAGCGCGGCGATCTCCGGGTGGTGCAGGTCGAAGGCCGGGGACTCGGAGCGGATCAGCGGGAGCCGGGCGAAGTTGTGCCGCGGGGGCGGGCAGGAGGTCGCCCACTCCAGGGAGCGGCCGTAGCCCCAGGGGTCGTCGGCGCCGACGGGCTCGCCGTCCTTGGCGGTCTTCCAGACGTTGTAGAAGAACGGCAGGAGCGACAGGCCGAGGAGGAACGACCCCATGGTGGACAGGGTGTTGAGGGCGGTGAAGCCGTCGGCCGCGAGGTAGTCGGCGTACCGGCGGGGCATGCCCTCGGCGCCGAGCCAGTGCTGGACGAGGAACGTGAGGTGGAATCCGGCCGTGAGCGTCCAGAAGGTGATCTTCCCGAGGCGTTCGTCGAGCATCTTGCCGGTGAACTTCGGCCACCAGAAGTGGAACCCGGCGAACATCGCGTACACGACCGTGCCGAAGACCGTGTAGTGGAAGTGCGCCACCACGAAGTAGGAGTCGGAGAGGTGGAAGTCCATCGGCGGCGAGGCGAGGATGACGCCGGTCAGACCGCCGAAGACGAAGGTGACGAGGAAGCCGACCGCCCACAGCATCGGCGTCTCGAAGGACAGCGAACCCTTCCACATGGTGCCGATCCAGTTGAAGAACTTCACCCCGGTCGGCACCGCGATGAGGAACGTCATGAAGGAGAAGAAGGGCAGCAGCACGCCGCCGGTGACGTACATGTGGTGCGCCCACACGGTCACGGACAGGCCGGCGATGGCGATGGTCGCGCCGACCAGGCCCATGTAGCCGAACATCGGCTTGCGGGAGAAGACCGGGACGACCTCGCTGACGATCCCGAAGAACGGCAGCGCCAGGATGTACACCTCGGGGTGGCCGAAGAACCAGAACAGGTGCTGCCACAGCAGCGCCCCGCCGTTGGCCGGGTCGAAGACGTGGCTGCCGAACTTCCGGTCGCACTCCAGGGCGAACAGGGCCGCCGCCAGGACGGGGAAGACGATCAGGACGAGCAGCGCGGTCAGCAGCACGTTCCAGGTGAAGATCGGCATGCGGAACATGGTCATGCCGGGGGCGCGCATGCAGATGATGGTGGTGATGAAGTTGACCGCGCCCAGGATCGAGCCGAACCCGGACAGCGCCACGCCCATGATCCACAGGTCGGCGCCGACGCCCGGCGAGTGCACCGCGTCGGACAGCGGGGCGTACAGGAACCAGCCGAAGTCGGCGGCCCCGCCGGGGGTCAGGAAACCGGCGGCGGCGATCGCGGAGCCGAACAGGAACAGCCAGTACGCCAGCATGTTCAGGCGCGGGAAGGCGACATCGGGAGCGCCGATCTGCAGCGGCATGATCCAGTTCGCGAAGCCGGTGAACAGCGGCATGGCGAACATCAGCAGCATGATCGAGCCGTGCATCGTGAAGGCCTGGTTGAACTGCTCGTTCGACATGATCTGCGTGCCTGGGCGGGCCAGTTCGGCGCGCATGAACAGCGCCATCACGCCGCCGACGATGAAGAACACGAACGCGGTGACCAGGTACAGCGTCCCGATCTTCTTGTGGTCGGTGGTGGTCAGCCACTCCGTCCACGAGGGCCGCTCCGCCCCGCCCGCGGCCCCGCCTCCCGGCGTCCCGGCCCGCACCTGCTGTATCTGCGCCTCGTCCACCGGACGGCGTCCTTCCTTCGTCGCTCACGTCGTCGACGGGCCGGGAAGCGCCGCGCCTGAGGGAGTGAGCGCGGCACCTCCCGGCCGCCGCCACAAGATCACCGCAGGGGCACCGGTGCGGGCCAGGGCCGAACAGTCCCCGCTCCCGCCGCCGGACAGGGCCCAACGGCCCTGCCTCCGCGCGGACGCAGCGGCGGTGCGGCGGGGGAACAGGGGCGCACCGGGCGGCGTGCGGCCGCGCCGCGCTCCGGCGACGAGGCCGTTTCGCCACGGATGCGCGGTACGGCGGGGCAAGGAGTCGCGGGAAGGCACTGGCGTGAGCCGCGCGGCCCGATACTGTGCTGGACATGGCGAACAGTAAGACGACCGACCGTGACCTGCCCGGATACGCTCTGCTGGTTGCCGCCGAGCCGCCCGTACGCCATCCGCTCGCGGTGACCGCGCAGTTGCCGCCGCTGGCCGCGCTCCCGCCCGCGCGTCTCGTCGGCGCCGCGCACGCCAGTGCCGTGCAACTGGCCAACCCCGACGACCCGCAGACGGTCCTGACGTGCCTGCGCACCGCGGCCGCCGCCGAGGGGCACCTGCTCGTCTTCGCCGCCGGGCACCTCGTCGTCGACCCGCGCCAGCACCAGCTCCACCTCGCCCTGGCGCGCACCACCGCCCGCACCGTGCGCTACACCGCGCTGCCGTGGCACTGGCTCGCCGCCGAGCTGCGGCACAGACCACCGGGCACCACCACCGTGGTGGCCGACCTGGCCGCCGACCCGGAGGTCTGGCAGGCCCTCGTCCGCCGTGAGCGGTCCCTGGAGGGCCCGTACGCCCTGTACGGCGCCGTACAGGTGCTTGACCGCCAGCACCGCCCCGAGCCCGCCTACACGCGCGCCCTCGCCCACATCCTGCGCGGCAGCCCGGTCACACCCCCCGCGGACGTCCTCCACCTGGAAACCGCCCGCGCCGCCGCGGCGGACGTCGACGAGGCGGCCACCCTGTGGCTCGGCGGCTTCCTCCCGCCGGCCACCGCACCGGGGCACCCCGTCGACGTGCCGGGGCAAAGGAGCACACCGGCCGTGCCGCACGCGCTGGCCGTGCCAGGCGCAGGGGCCGTACCGGATGCGTCGGGCGCGCCGCACGCGGCATTCGTAACGAACCCACCCGTCGCACCCACCGCACCGGTACCCGTCGCACCGGCCCCATCGGTTCCATCAGTCCCAGCGGCCACACCGATCACGCCCGCCGTGGCGGCCTCCGCCCCGCTCGCGATGGTCGAAGAGGACGCGCACCGCGCCATCAGTGAGGCGAGCCGGGCCGGACGGCACGCCGAGGCGGCCGCCATCGCCGCCGCGTGCGAGCAGAGCGCGCTGCGCAGCCACGGCGCCACCTCGCCCGAGGTGGCCCACTGGATCGAGGTACGGGCCTTCCTCGCCTTCACCGAGGGCGCTCCCGACCGCGCCTGCGAGCTGTGGATGCGCGGTGCCGGGACCCGCCTGGCGGCGGGCAGGGCCGTGACCGGTCCCGACGTCGTCGAGGCCGTCGACCGCGCCCACCACGCCTGGCACCGTGTCACCGACCCCGGCCGGATCCGCGAGCTGGGCACCGGACTCCTCGACCTGCGCACCCGCGTCCCCGGCAGGAACGGCGCCCGGGAGGACGTACGGCAGCGCCTGGCGAAGCTGACCGAACCCCTCAGCCACTGAGCCGGTCACGCGTCAGCCGGCGAGGCGACCACGCGTCAGCCACTGAGCCGACCAGGCGTCAGCCCCTGAGCCGACCACGCGTCGCGGTCCGGCCCCGGGCGGCTCCGCGGGGCCTTGCCGCGCGGCGGTGACCTCGCCGTCGAGCGCCTCGTTGTAGCCGCTGTGCCCGCGAACACACCGAAACACGCCCCGAGTCGGAGCCACCACGACGCCGTCGTCATCGGCGCCGGAACCAGCGGTCTGGCCACCGCGGCGCTGCTGCGCCGCGCCGGTGTCCCGGTCGTGGTCCTGGAACGTTCCGGCCAGGTCGGAGCGAGCTGGCGGCAGCGGTACGACCACCTCCGGCTGCACACCACCCGCGGCGCGTCCAAGCTCCCCGGCCTCGCGGTGCCCCGGCAGGCGGGCGCCTGGGTGGGCAGGGACGACTGGGTGCGCTACCTGGAGCGCTACAGCGCCCACCACCGGCTGGACGTCCGCACCCATTCCCCCGTCCACCGGGTCGAGTCCGCGCCGGCGCCCCACGGGACGCGGTGGCTCGTCACGACCGCCGATGAGGCCTTCACCGCCCGCGCGGTCGTGGTCGCCACCGGTCGCTGTCACACCCCGTACGTGCCGGACTGGCCCGGGCGCGACACCTTCACCGGGGAATTGGTGCACGCGTACGACTACCGGGCGCCGGCCGGCTACCGGGACAAGGACGTGCTCGTGGTCGGCGCGGGCAACAGCGGCACGGAGATCGCCGTCGCCCTCGCCGGGGCCGGAGCGGGCCGGGTCCGCCTCGCGGTCCGTACGCCGCCGAACATCCTGCCCCGGTCCAGCAGCCGCTGGCACACCGTGGGACGGCTCTCGGAGGCGCTGCTGCCCCTGGCCTGGCGGGACCGCATCTCGCTGTGGACGCAGCGCACGGCGCTGCCGGATTTGACCGCGTACGGGCTGCCGCGCCCGACGGAAGGGGTGTACACGCGGAACGCCCGCGACGAGGTCAACCCGGTCCTCGACCACGGGTTCGCGGCCGCGGTGCGGGCCGGGGACGTCGAACCGGTGGCGGCCGTGGAGCGGTTCGACGGGCCCCGGGTGGTGCTGGCCGACGGCGCGTGCGTGACGCCGCAGACGGTGATCGCCGCCACCGGCTACCGCACGGGCCTGGACGGCTGGCTCGGGCACCTCGGCGTGCTCGACGACCACGGGTACCCGTTGGTGCGCGGGGCCCAGACCGCCCCGGACGCCCCGGGGCTGTACTTCGTCGGCTACGCCAACCCCCTGAGCGGCGCGCTGTACCGGGCGGGCGTCGAGGCCCGGGCCGTCACCCGCGCGATCCGCCGCATGCCCGCACCCGTCCGCATCCCCGCCGCCCGCCGCGGCGACCGCCCGCCCGGGCACGCGTACGGCCTCCCCGGCGAGCACGCCCGCCGGGACACCCCCACCGAGGCGGCCGAGTGAGCCGTACGGGAGCGTGGGCCGTACTCCTGACGACCGGCCCCGCCTGAGCGGCGGTCACGCGGGCTTCTCGTCGGCCGCTTCCTCCTCGCCGCCGTCCCGGGAGCTGCCGGGCGCCTCGCCGGCCGCCCTCGCGGGGGTGGCCGCACGGGTGTGCACGTAGGCGGTGAGCTGACGCACCTGGCGCTCCAGGGACTTGATGCGGTCCACGATGTCCTCGGGGAGATTCGGCATCAGTCGGCCTCCTGACCGTCGCGGTCCGATTCCTGTCCTGCGTGTCCTGCGTGTCCTGCGTGCCTTGTGTGTCCGGTGTGGTCTGCGTATCCCGCGTATCCCGCGTATCCCGCGTGCCCCGAGGGAGCCCGTCCCCCGACCCCCTGCTCCTCGGGAGCCCCGCGGTCATCGAGGCCTTCGAGGAAGAGTTCCGCGGACTCCGCGCGGCCGCGCTCGGGGGCGGTGACCTTGACGCCGACGACGCGGTACGCCGCGTCGAGGCCCGGGCTGAACCACACGTTGTGGATCCGCAGCCGCACGGTCGTGCCGAGGAGCAGGGGCGGGGTGTCCGCGTCCAGGCGGACGCGGACGGCGGGGATGACCACGGGCCCGCCGAGCGCGGCCAGTTCGGCGCGGGCGAGGGCGTTCAGCGTCGCCTTGTCGGTGACGTTGCCGTGGTCGGAGGTGGTGTCGAGGCGGGGAAAGCCGCCCTCGATGAGGGCCCGCGCCACGTGCTCGTCCGAGACGACCGGGCCCGCGGCGCCCTCCGGGGTGCCGCCGCGGGCCCGCGCGGTCGTACCGCCGCGGGTGGCGTCGCGCGGGAAGGAGTACGTGAGGACGTCGCCCGGCAGGTCGAGGACCGTGGTGCCCTCGCCGAGGTCGAGGCGCGGGACGCCGAACAGCAGCCGCTTGGCCCGCGCGCCCGTCGCCGGGTCGCGGTGGACGCTCACCAGGTACTCGAACCCCGGGTCCGTGGCGGCCAGTTGCGCGACGGCCTCCTCCACCAGGGTCTCCTCCCCGTCGTGGTAGGTGACCGTGCGCGGTGTGCCCGGCGGCGCGGGCGCGTAGCCGACGCCGATGTCGCCGCTGGGCACCTCCTGGATGTGCTCCCACAGCCGGCGCACGATGGTGACGTCGTCGGTGGCGGTGAAGGCCAGGGTCCGCCGGATGCGGCGGCGCGCCGCGTACGAGTCGAAGGTGGCCGCCTGCAGCGCGACGGTGACCAGGCCCTGCTCGTCCATGGCGGGGGTGAGCGTCCAGACGATGCCGCCCCAGCACACCTGCCCGCCGCGCTCCAGGTAGACGGCGGTGCGGCCCTCCACGATCTCCCTGACCCGCGCCGCCATCCGCCGGTTGGGCACCGGCAGGGTGGCGGAGAGCGACCCCGGCCTGCCGATGTAGTCGTCGAACTCGAGCCCCTGCAGCGGCAGCACGTCGATGGGCGTGTCGGTGCGCAGGTCGGCGAAGTACGCGAGGTACGGGCTGTCCACGGCTCAGGCGACCGGGTCGACGCGGAGGAAGCGGTTGTCGAACCAGGCCTTGGTGGTCCCCGTCCGGTGGGCGGCGGTCACGCTGTACTCGGTACCGGGCGTGAGGCGGCCCAGCGGGACGTTGGTGTACACCGAGGCGGAGCCGGCCCCGGTGTAGATGGCGGCCAGGTCGTCGGAGGCCGTCAGGAGGAGGGCGCCGCCCGCCTTCGGCCGGACGTTCACCGACAGGTACGCGCCGCCGCCGTCGTCGCCCGCGACGCGCGCCCCGAACGCGATGTGCACCCAGGTCGAGGCGGGGGCGACGAAGGTGGTGGTGAGCGGCACGGCCTCGTTGAGCGCCTCGGTGAACGTCCTGGAGGTGGTCCACCCCAGGTCGATGCTGTGCCGCAGGACCGCGTCGGGGATGTACTTCTGCCACTGGCCGCCGTCCCAGCGCTCCAGGCGGCCGCCCGCGTCCCGGTACTGGCCGGGGTGGGCGCCCTGGGTGCCGTGGCCGCCCCCGGCGGGCAGGATGCCGCCGAGCGCGGCGGTGTAGCGGCGCCGGTCCGCGACCGACGTGGCCCAGGTGATGCCGCGGGCCGCCGAGGCCCCCGCCGGGACCGACACCTCGTAGAGCAGCTCGGCGCTCCTGGGCAGCGCGGGCGGCACGGGCGCGCTCGCGGGGGTGCCCTGCACGATCTCCAGGACGGCCTCGTAGCGGCCCGACGCGTCGTAGTCCGCGTCGTACACCCGCACCACCAGCGCGTCCACGCGCGGCAGCGTGGCGTGGCCGTCGGCGAAGGTGAGCTGCGTGTCGGCGTCCACGGTGACGGGGTAGCCGCCCTGGGCGGCGGCGGAGCCGCCCGGCACCCACAGCCGCCCCGGGGACAGCCGGGCCTGCATGCTGGTAGCGGCCGTGCCGGTGAGCTGGAGCTCGCCGACGACGCAGCCGCCGCGCGCGGTCAGCGGCCCGGACGCGGCCAGGCCGAGGCTCACGGCGAGCCGGGTGTCCTCCCGGGTCTGCCCGGTGGGCAGGTGCCATGCGGAACGTGTCGTCATCGAACACTCCAAGGTTGCCGGTCGTCGGTCCGGGCGCGACCGCCGCCCGGGGCGGCGGGCCCGGCCGTGCTGTGGGGCGGCGGGCCCAGCCGTGCTGCGGGTCTCACCACTCGGCCGAGCGCCAGGTGACGGTGGCCGACGCCTCCTCCGCCCAGCCGGACGCGGCCCGGAAGGACAGCCGGGACGGCCCGGGGGCGAGCGTGAACAGCTCCTCGGGCACGCTGCCCACGGTCGCCAGGTGGCGGCGCGAGGCGGTGCCGTTGAACAGGACCGTCCCCTCGGCGGTGTCGACCTCCAGCACGTCGCCCCGCGTCAGCTCGATGCCGTACTCCAGCCAGGTGCCGTCCCGGTGGTTGGCCAGCCGCGGCGTCAGGCACGGCCCGGTGAAGGCGACCAGCACGGGCGTGGCCGCGCTGCCCGCGTTCTCGACCGTCAGGTCGCCGCTCGCGCCCGGGGTGCCCCAGGTGAGCGGCCACGTGAGCGGCCAGGACAGGCCCGGCTCGGCGCGCGGCAGCCCGACCGCGGCGCGGCGCGCGTCGCTCGCGTAGCGCCGCGGGTCCATGGCCTTCCACTGCACGGTCACCTTGGCGAGCCGGCTCGCGAGGAACTGCCGGTCGGTGGGCACCACCCGCTGGGTGACCCGCGCCCTGACGGCCAGTGTCTCCCCGTGGAGGCGTACCGCGAGCCACTCCTCCTCGTCGCGCACGGCGGTCGCCGAGCGCAGCGCCCGCAGGGCGGCGAGCACCGCGTCGGGCCCGCCGTCCGGGTCCGGCGCCAGCCACAACTGGGCGGTGACCGTACGCGGCTGCGCCCACTGCGTGCCCGGCCAGCCGCCGTGCCCCGCCGGGCGGTTGGCGTCGGAGGACTCCAGGCCCGGCAGCTCCTCCCAACCGGTCAGCCCCTCGGCGGCCACCCAGTACACGGTGCCGGGGCCGAGGAGGAGGTCCGCCCACTGCACCTGCCCGTCCGCGGTGATCAGCTCCCCGGGCCCGCCGGCCGCCGCCTCACCCCCTGGCCCTCATCAGGAACATCAGCTCCTCCGCGGTCTGCCGGGCGCTGCCGCCCCGCGCCTCGTGGTAGTGCTCGATCACCAGGGAGCCGGTGCCCCGCGGGTGCGGCCCCAGCGCGGGGACCGGGCCCGCGCCCGGCCGCGCGGAGCGGGTGAGCAGCGCCTCCAGCCGGTTCAGCGGCAGCACGGCCTCGGCCTGCCCCGCCTCGGCGAGCAGGGCGAGCGTGCCGCCGGCGCGGGGCAGGACGACACCGCCCCGGGCCAGCGTGGGGATCGTCGGCAGGCTGACGCCGAAGGACTGGCCGCCGAACTTCGGCACCCACTTCGGGATGGTCACCTTGACCTTGTTCAGCGCCCCGATCGCCGAGTTGACCAGGCTGATCACCGCGTTGACGGGGCCCTTCACGGCGCCGAGCACGCTGGTGAAGACGCCCTTGGTGAAGTTCGCGAGCCCGCTCCAGGCCCGGTGCAGTCCGTCGCGCACGGCGCGGAACGCCGCCGGGACGCGCTCCCGCAGGAACGACAGGGCGGGTCTGATCACGGCGAGGATCGCGCGGATCACCGTCGTGATGATGGTCTTGTAGATCGTGAAGTAGGTCCTGACGACGGTCCAGATCACGCGCAGGACCACCTGGAAGGCGACCCTGATGGCGTTCCAGGTGCTCTGCACGACCTGCCGCGCCACCCGCATCGTCGTCCCGATCACCTGTCCGATGACCCGGAACGCCGTCCGTACGATCCGCTGCACGGTCCTGGACTGCAGGGCCATGTCGACGAGCTTGGTGATGAGCGGCAGCAGCAGCGCCATGAGCGCGCCGAAGACGTTCGCCTTCATGGCGGTGTTCAGCCCCCGCTGCGCGGTGGTGACGCCCTGCAGCCCCGTCCTCATCCGCCCCATGAGGCCGCCGCCGCGCGTGGCCGACCTTCCGGCGCCGTCCATGGCCCGGTCGGCCTGGCGCACGCTGCGCGCCGCGGCGTCGGCCCCTGTCCTGACGCCCCGGAAGGACTGTGCCGTGCGGTCGAGGCCCGCCTTGATCCGGGTCACCGCCCGGTCCGCGGACTGGACCGTGGTGCGCAGCCGGCCGACCCCGGACTCGGCCTGCCCCGCGTTCGTCCGCAGCCCGCGGAAGCCGGTGGCGGAGCGGTTGAGGGCTGCTACGAGGGACATGGGCTGCCTCCTTGCCGTGGTCGTCGCGGTGGTACGGCTGCGGTGGTGCGGCTCTCGCGGGCGGGGTCAGCCCAGGGCGCGGGCCAGCCCGTCCACCCGGCGCTCCAGCTCGCGCAGGGCCCGGGTGGTCTGCTCGACGCTGCCCACGTCCACCCGCTGTGCGGGCCCCCGCGCGCGCCCGGCGGCGCGGGGCGCGGTGTGCCGCTGCCGCAGCGCGGCGTCCGCCTTGCGCACGCCGGTGCGCGCGGTGCGCAGCGCCTGCTCGGCGGTCGCCCTGACGGCGGCGGTCGCCTGCCGGTCCCGCTGGGCGCGCAGCATGGTCCGGGTGAGGGACCTGCGGAGCAGTGCGCTGCGGTTCCTGAGGTCGGTGACCTGGCGGTTGACCTGTCCTTCCAGGGCGTCGACGCGCGCCTTGAGCTGCTCGGGCGTCAGGCCCTTGCGGGCGAGGAGGTAGGTGTCGAGCACCTTGTTGAGGTCGAGGAGCGTCCTCTCGAAACCGACGAGCTTGATCCCCGCCGCGGCGCCGACGCCTTCCACCTTGGCCGCGGACACCTCGCCCTTGGCCTCGGGGTCGACGAGCCCCTTCTTGATGTCGCTCACGATGCGCGTCGCCTGCGTGTCGAGCCACTTGGCGAAGGCACGCTGGGCGTCGTTGTACTCCCTGCTCAGCGGCCCCATCGGGCCGGGCGGTACGGACATGGGCCCTCCTTGGTGGTCGTCGCTCCGGCCTGCGGACGCCGGTCAGCCGAAGAAGCGGGCGAGTTCGGCGGGGCCGGGGCCCTCGGGGACGCCCTCGTCCACGCCCGGCCGCGGCACCGGCTGGGGTGGTTCGGGGGCCGGGTCGTCCTCGTCGCGGTTGACGGAGGCGAACATCCAGTTGGCGATGGCCAGGTGGTCGACCACGGCGGCCAGCAGGTGGTCGGTGAGCGTCCACCGCGCCGCCTCGCCCTCGTGCGCCGCCCGGAACGCGCTGTCCTGCGGCAGGTGCCGTACGAGTACCGCGAGCCGCCGCGAGGACAGCTCGCCGCGGTGCCAGTCGAGCAGGTCGACGCCGTAGTGCCGCAGCAGGTCGGCCTCCAGCGCCTCGGCGTGCTCCTCCACGAGCGCGCCGAGGCTCAGCCTTCCCCCACGCTCAGGCCGGTGTCCTCCCCGTACGCGTTGAGGATGGCGGCGACGTCCTGGACGCTCAGGTCGTGGTCACCGAGCCGCTTGTACTGCTCGTCGCCGAGCAGCAGCGCGAGCAGGCCGTCGAGGTCGTCGTCGCCCAGGGAGGCGAGCGCCTGGGCGGAGCGGCGCGGTATCTCCGTGGGCAGCGAGAACGTCTCGCCGTCCACCTCGAACTCCCACCTCAGGCCCAGCGTCTCCAGGCGCTGGGCACGGGCGGCGTTGACGTTGAAGGGCGCGGGCATACGACTCCTCGGGCGCGGGACGGCTGCGGTCCGCCGGTCTGCGGGCTACTTGGCGAAGGCGGGGTCGTTCGTGATCCAGATCGCGAGGGGCTTGGTGTTGTCCACGGCGAGTGCGGTGAAGGTGACGCCGAGCTTGACCGACGCGGTGCGGGTGAGCTGGAACTCCTCGGTCTCGGTGACCTGCCCCCGCTCGATGACGAAGCGGTACTTGATCGTGTCGCCGTCGGCGAACTCCACGCCCAGCATCCGCTCGTCCTTCCTGGGCTCGGCGGACACCTCGTACCGGTAGAGCTTGGAGCCCTCGGCGGTCTCCTTGACGTCGCCGCCGCCGAAGAAGTACGGCAGCGTGTCCTCGTTGAGCTGGAGCAGCGCGAACTTCACGGTGAGGTCGCGGTCGGAGTACACGAAGCGGGCCGGGCTGACCGACTGCCAGGTGTCCACCGGGTCGATCTTGTCCTTCTTGTTGAAGCGGATGCCGTCGGTCGTCGTGTAGCCCAGGTCGCGCCAGCCCGCTCCCCAGTTGGCGGTGACGTCGGCGGGCGCCGGCGTGCCGGGCGGAGCGGTGAGGATGCGTCCCGTCCCGGCGACACGGATCTCGTTGGGGTTCATTCCGGGCATGCGGGCTCCTTCGGATCGGGCGCGTCAGGAGGGGCGGATCGAGAGCCGGGTGGTGGACAGGTAGCGGCTCGCGGCCTGCCGGCGGTAGTCGGGCAGCCAGCGCGGTCCGTCCGCCTCGACGGCGTCGGTGACGTGGGCGGTGCCGTACGTGGTGCCGCGCACGGTGAGCAGCGCCGTACGGGCCGCGGTGGCCACCGCGTGGGCCGTCGGCTTGTCGGGGCCGTAGATCTCCAGGTCGATCAGGGGCTGGTCGAGGTGCTGGTCGTCGACCCAGGCGCCGCCCGCCCGGGACACCAGGACGGCCTTCTGGGTGCCGTCGAAACCCGGGGGAGTGCGGTTGTCGACGAGGACGCCGGACAGTTCGGGACGGCTCTTGAGGTGGTCGACGACGAGGCGTTCGACATCCGGGAACACGATGGGCGGAACACTCACGCGCACCCTCCTTGCGTGGTCCGGGACGCTCATTGTGCGGGGCGGGTGAGGCGGGTGCAATGTGCTGTCGGGGAAAACCTGGGGACCGCGTATCGGAATGTGATGCTCCGTCAACTCGCCTGTCGTGCAAGGCCTGTTGAGGCCAGAGGGGACTTCTGAGCCGGGCCCGCCGTCACGGCCGTGGCCGAGCCTGCCGCGCCAGGTGGTCCTGGAGCTCGCGGTGGCGGAACTGGTAGGCCGTTCCGGCCACGCGGAGCAGACCGGCGTCGTAGCACCACGCCAGGAACCGCCCGAGCCGCCAGGGCAGCGGCCTGCCGCTCCGGCGCCGGGTGCGCAGTAGCAGACCGGCGTACCACAGGCCGGTGGGGGCCAGCGTGGGGGCGAAGAGGAGCCCGCCCGCGAGGCCTCCGCCGGCCGTGAGGGCCAGCACCGTGACGGGTCCCTTGCCCGCGCTCATCGCCGCCGCCAGCAGCACCTCGGCCGAGACCGCGGCCGGCACCGCGAGGCCCCACACCAGGTGGCTCCTGATGCTCGACGCGGGGTGCGAGCTCTCCGGCGCGCCGGGGAGGGGCACGGCGAACAGCAGGCCCAGGGCGGCGGCGCAGCCGGTGAACACCGCCGCGGTCCGGACGGGTGACGCCGCCGGGTTCTGGCCGGCCACCAGCGCCGCGAGCAGCCCCGACAGAAGGCCGGAGGTGACCAGCGCGGCGGTGAGGCGCTGGACGAAGGCGCGCGGCCGGGCGCGGACCTGCGGGTACTGGTGGTCCTCACCCGCCAGGTCGGACCAGGCCAGGGACCACACGGCCGCCGTGAACATGCCCAGGATGACCAGTGCGGCGAGCACCGGCCACGGGGCGAGCAGGGGCCCCTGCGTGGCGAGCAGCCCCAGCAGCAGGGCCGTACCGGTGAGGGACACCGCCACCGCGGTCACCACCAGCGTGGCGAGGGGCCGCCGGGTGCCGGCCAGCGGCCAGAGGCGGGACGGCACGATGTCGGTGCCGGAGAGCCGGTGGCCCGCGACGGTGCGGCCGGTGGCGGCGTTGTCCTCCAGGTAGCGGGCCAGGGTGGTCAGCCACTCCCGGACCAGGCGGGCGTCGAAGCGGGCGCCGCCCGGGCCGGGGAAGAGCTCGGCCGTGGCCGGGACGAACAGGTCCAGCAGGCGCGTGCCGACGGCCTCGGCGCTGTCCAGGCGCCGGTCCAGGAGGAGGCCCGGGTCGCGCGCGTAGCGGCCCGTGGCCGGGTCCCGCTGCTCGTGGACGGTCGCGGCGAGGGTCAGGCGCCACGGCGTGGCGAGACCGACGGCGAGGGGGCCCGCGGGGTCCCGCTCCAGGCGGTCGAGGACACCGCTCCAGCGCGAGGGGTCGTCGACCCGCGCGTCGAGGAAGGCGCGCGCCTCCGTCGCGGCGACCGGCAGGATCTCGACGCGCGCCGCGTCGTGCGCCCACACCCGGCTGTCCTCCAGCGCGTCGTACGTCTCGCTGCGGCAGGTCAGCAGCAACTCCGCCTTGCGCACGCCCTCTTGGTACGCGTTGAGCGCCCGCAGCACCCGGGCCGCGCGGGAGCCGTAGCCGGGGCACGGGGCCGTGTCCAGCTCGTCGAGGCCGTCGAGGCCGTCGAGCACCGGGAGCACGCGCCGCGCCGCGACCAGGGCGTCCGCGGTCTGCCGGGGCAACTGGTAGACCCGGACGAGGTGCCGCGCGAGCCACGCCTCGACGTCGACGTGCGGCTCCGACGAGGCCAGCGAGAGCCGCACGGGCACGGGCTCGTCGGCCCCGCGCCGCTCCAGGAGGCACAGCAGCAACTGGACCGCGAGGACCGTCTTGCCCGCCCCGGGGGCCCCGGTGATCACCATCCGGCGCGGGCGCAGCCGCCGGAAGTAGTCGGCGACCTCCGCCAGGCTCCCGCCCACGTCCGCGCCGGCCGCGGAGTGCGCGGGGGAGGGGCGGAAGACGAACCGCACGTCGACGGCGCGGTCGTGGTCGCCGAGGAGCTGGCGGCGGGCCTCCCGCTCCACGGCGAGGACCCGTGCCGCCAGGCGTGCGGAGGCGTCCGCGAGGTCCGTCTCCTGCCAGCGCGCCGCGCGCAGGGTCAGCCACGCGCCCCAGGCGCTCACCACGAACGAGCTGGTGCCGATGGCCGCGCCGAGGAGGTCGATGTCACCGGCCGGCGACCCGGCGGCGCGCACCAGCATCGCCACGGTGCCGCAGCACGCCACGAGCGCGGCCGACCCGAACCCGAACGACCGCCCCCGCGCGCCCACCATGGCACCCATGGTGGCCGAAGGACCTCAACCCTGTCGTGATCCCACGGCACTTGGGGGCGCGCCGGCCCCAGGGGAGCGCCGTGTCCCGGCAGCCCCTGGACGGGGCCGCCGGGACACCGCGGTCACGGCCGGGTCAGCGGAGGTCGAACCGGTCCAGGTCCATGACCTTCGCCCACGCCGCGACGAAGTCCCTGACGAACTTCTCCTTCGCGTCGTCGCTCGCGTAGACCTCCGCGACCGCCCGCAGCTCGGAGTTCGAGCCGAAGACCAGGTCGGCGCGGGTGCCGGTCCACCGGACCGCGCCGCTCGCGTCGCGGGCCTCGAAGGTGTCCTGCGCCTCGGACGCCGACGTCCACGTCGTGTCCAGGTCGAGGAGGTTGACGAAGAAGTCGTTCGTCAGCGTGCCGGGCCGGTCGGTGAGGACGCCGTGCCGCGACCCGGCGTGGTTGGCGCCGAGCACGCGCAGGCCGCCCACGAGGACGGTCATCTCCGGCGCGCTCAGCGTCAGCAGGTTCGCCTTGTCGAGCAGGAGGTACTCGGCCGGCAGCCGGTTGCCCTTGCCGACGTAGTTGCGGAACCCGTCGTACGACGGCTCCAGCGCGGCGAACGACTCGACGTCCGTCTCCTCCTGCGCCGCGTCCACGCGCCCCGGCGAGAACGGCACCTCGACGTCGACGCCGCTCTCCCTGGCCGCCTTCTCGACGGCCGCGGTGCCCGCGAGCACGATCAGGTCGGCCAGCGACACCCGCTTGCCGCCGGACTGCGCGGAGTTGAAGGCCTCCTGCACGCCTTCGAGCACCCGCAGCACCTCGGCGAGCTCCGCCGGGTTGTTGACCTCCCAGTTGCGCTGCGGCTCCAGGCGGATGCGGGCGCCGTTGGCGCCGCCGCGCTTGTCGCTGCCGCGGAAGGAGGAGGCCGCCGCCCACGCGACGGACACCAGCTGCGCGGTGGTCAGCTCCGTGGCGAGGATCCGCTCCTTGAGGGAGGCGACGTCCGCGGCGTCGATCAGCTCGCCCGTGCGCTCCGGCAGCGGGTCCTGCCACAGCAGCGTCTCGGCGGGGACCTCCGGACCCAGGTAGCGCACGACCGGGCCCATGTCACGGTGCGTCAGCTTGAACCAGGCGCGGGCGAACGCGTCCGCGAACTCCTCCGGGTTCTCGTAGAAGCGCCGCGAGATCGGCTCGTAGATCGGGTCGTAGCGCAGCGAGAGGTCGGTGGTCAGCATCGTGGGGAGGCGCTTCTTCGACGGGTCCTGCGGGTCGGGGATGATCGCCTCGGCGTTCTTCGCCACCCACTGGTGGGCGCCCGCGGGGCTCTGGGTGAGCTCGTACTCGTACTCGAAGAGGTTCTTGAAGAACCCGTTGCTCCACTGCGTCGGGGTGGCCGTCCAGGTCACCTCCAGGCCGCTGGTGATGGCGTCGGCGCCCTTGCCGGTGCCGTACGTGCTCCGCCAGCCGAGGCCCATCTGCTCCAGCGGCGCGGCCTCGGGGTCGTTGCCGACGTGGTCCGCCGGGCCCGCGCCGTGGGTCTTGCCGAAGGTGTGGCCGCCCGCGATGAGGGCGACGGTCTCCTCGTCGTTCATCGCCATGCGGCGGAACGTCTCGCGGATGTCGCGGGCCGCGGCGATCGGGTCCGGGTTGCCGTTGGGGCCCTCGGGGTTGACGTAGATCAGGCCCATCTGGACGGCGCCCAGCGGGCTCTCCAGCTGGCGGTCGCCGGTGTAGCGCGCGTCGCCGAGCCACTCGGTCTCGGGGCCCCAGTACACGTCCTCCTCGGGCTCCCACACGTCCTCGCGGCCGCCCGCGAAGCCGAAGGTCTCGAAGCCCATCGTCTCCAGGGCCACGTTGCCGGTGAGGACCAACAGGTCGGCCCAGGAGATGTTCTGGCCGTACTTCTTCTTGACCGGCCACAGCAGCCGGCGGGCCTTGTCGAGGTTGGCGTTGTCCGGCCAGCTGTTGAGTGGGGCGAAGCGCTGCTGCCCGGCGCCGGCGCCACCGCGGCCGTCACTGATGCGGTACGTGCCGGCGCTGTGCCACGCCATGCGGATCATGAGCGGTCCGTAGTGGCCGAAGTCGGCCGGCCACCAGTCCTGCGAGGTGGTCAGCACCTCGGCGATGTCGCGCTTCACCGCCGCGAGGTCGAGGGAGGTGAACGCCGCCGCGTAGTCGAAGTCCTCGCCCAGCGGGTTCGCCACGGCCGGGTTCTTCGCCAGGATCTTCAGGTTCAGCCGCTCCGACCACCACTGGCGGTTTCCGCCGCCCTGCGTCGGGTGCGGGGCCCGGCCGTGCGCGACCGGGCAGCCGTCCGTGCCCTCCACCTTCGGGTCGGTGACGATTGCGTCAGGGTTCTCGGCCATGGGAATCCTTTCGGACTGAGCGCGTCGTCGTGCTCAGGGTGCTCGAAGTGCTCGGGTTCCTGGAGTTCTCGGGGTGCTTGACGTACGCGAGACCCTCGGGGTGCTTGAGGTGCTCGGAGTGCTCGAAGTACTGGGCGTGCTCGTCGTGCTGGTGCTCGTCGTGCTCGTCGTGCCCGGTGAAGCGCAGGTGGTGGAAAGGGGGCCGCACCGACCGCGTGGTCGAGACCGCGAGGACGATCACGCCCGGGGGGTGGCCGTCCTCGACGCGTCCTTGGAACATGGGCGAGGCTGCCCTTGGCCATCGTCGGAACCGATCCTACGATGGACCGAGTCCAGGTCAAGAAGCTCATCTGATCCCAGTGCCAGCGGAATCCGTACACGTGCCGGTAAGCTCCGCGCACGCCGCCGAACCGAATAGGTGAACCGCATATGAGTGACCTGCTGGAGCGACTGCGAGGGCGCGGCTGGCGCCTGACCTGCCAGCGGCGCGTCGTCGCGGAGGTCCTGGACGGCGACCACGTCCACCTCACCGCCGACGAGGTGCACGCCCGCGCCGCGCGGCGGCTGCCGGAGATCTCCCGCGCGACGGTCTACAACACGCTGGGCGAGATGGTCCTGCTCGGCGAGGTGATGGAGGTCGCCACCGACGGCCGCGCCAAGCGCTACGACCCCAACGCCCACCGGCCGCACCAGCACTTGGTCTGCTCCCGCTGCGGCACCATCCGTGACGTGCACCCCACCGGCGACCCGCTGGCCGACCTCCCGGCACAGGAGCGGTTCGGCTTCACGGTGGCCGCCGCCGAGGTCACCTACCGCGGCCTCTGCCCGTCCTGCGCCTAGCGCCCTCGGCATGGCCGACGGGTGACGCCCACCGCGGGGCCCGCGGCGAGGGCGATGAGCCACGCGTCGGTGCGGGTGCGGGCGACGAGGTCCGCGGCCTCGTCGACCGGCCGTCAAGGCCCCGACCGCTGGGCCGGGGTCTCGTAGCGGTGCGTACGCACAAAACCCCAGCTCAGCGCGTGTCTGTACCGGACCGAAGCCCGGTCGGCGGCACCCTCTGCTTGATCGAAAAGGCCTGGGGTTAGCATATGAGCGCCGCCTAGCTCGATCGAGAGATAAGCCTGTGACTGTCAACGACGACTCGTTCACCAACTGGAAGCACCGCGAGGAGATCGCGGAGTCGATGATCCCGCTGATCGGGAAGCTGCACCGCGAGCGGGACGTGACCGTCCTGCTGCACAGCCGCTCGCTCGTGAACAAGTCGGTGGTCAGCATTCTCAAGACCCACCGATTCGCCCGGCAGATAGCGGGCGAGGAGCTCTCCGTCACCGAGACGCTGCCGTTCCTGCGGGCCCTCACCACGCTCGACCTCGGCCCCTCCCAGATCGACATCGGCATGCTCGCCGCGACGTACAAGGCCGACGACCGCGGCCTGTCGGTGGAGGCGTTCACCGCCGAGGCCGTGGCCGGCGCCACCGGCGCCAACAAGATCGAGTGCCGGCAGGGGCGCGACGTCGTCCTGTACGGCTTCGGCCGCATCGGCCGCCTCGTCGCCCGGCTGCTCATCGAGAAGACGGGCTCCGGCAACGGCCTGCGGCTGCGCGCCATCGTCGTCCGCCCGGGCGGTGGACGCCCCGCCGACGACCTCGTCAAGCGCGCCTCGCTGCTGCGCCGCGACTCGATCCACGGCCAGTTCCAGGGCACGATCACCGTCGACGAGGCGAACAGCACGATCATCGCCAACGGCAACGAGATCAAGGTGATCTACGCGAGCGACCCGTCCGAGGTCGACTACACCGCCCACGGCATCAAGGACGCCATCCTCATCGACAACACCGGCAAGTGGCGCGACCGCGAGGGGCTCTCGAAGCACCTGCGCCCCGGTGTCGACAAGGTGGTCCTGACCGCTCCGGGCAAGGGCGACGTGCCCAACATCGTGCACGGCGTCAACCACGACACCGTCAAGCCGGACGAGCAGATCCTGTCCTGCGCCTCCTGCACCACCAACGCCATCGTGCCGCCGCTGAAGGCGATGGCCGACGAGTACGGCGTGCTGCGCGGCCACGTGGAGACCGTCCACTCGTTCACCAACGACCAGAACCTCCTGGACAACTACCACAAGGCCGACCGCCGGGGCCGCTCCGCGCCGCTGAACATGGTCATCACCGAGACCGGCGCCGCCTCCGCCGTCGCCAAGGCGCTGCCCGACCTCAAGGCGCCCATCACCGGCAGCTCGATCCGCGTCCCGGTGCCGGACGTCTCGATCGCCATCCTCAGCCTGCGGCTCGGCCGCGAGACCACCCGCGACGAGGTCCTCGAGTACCTGCGCGAGGTGTCACTGACCTCGCCGATGCGCCGCCAGATCGACTTCACCAGCGCGCCCGACGCCGTCTCCAACGACTTCATCGGCTCGCGCCACGCCTCGATCGTCGACGCCGGCGCCACCAAGGTCGACGGCGACAACGCCATCCTCTACCTCTGGTACGACAACGAGTTCGGCTACTCCTGCCAGGTCATCCGCGTCGTGCAGCACGTCTCCGGGGTGGAGTACCCGACCTACCCGGCCCCGGCCGCCTGACGGACGCACCACCGCCGTACGGCGAGCACGCAGGGCCGCGGGGCGCCCCGGAACTTCCGGAGCGCCCCGCGGCACGTCCGGGTACACGGAACCCCGCCGCGACGGGGGAGCGCGGCGGGGTCCACCTGGCTCGTACCCGGTGCGGACGGGGCCATGCCCCCGTATGCCGGAACTCCCCAAAAGGAGCCGCCTGGTCCGCCGCGGCCCGGCGGGCTCAGGCGCCCCGCACGGTGTGCCGGTGCACCGGGGGCAGGCCGGGCAGCACCCCGGGCCAGACGACGTCCAGGACGTGCGCGCTCGGCCCGAACAGGGAGCCGAGACCCGGCAGGGCGGCGACCTCGTGCCACTGCCAGCACTTGATGCGGTCCGGCTCGGTCACCGTCGGCTCGCCCTCGGCACGGGCGACGCGGACGGCCGCCGTCAGCCGGGCCAGGCTCTGGGCGGCGGCGTCCATGAGGACCGCGAGGACCCGGGCGTCGGCCGCGGCGGCCTCCAGGCCGGTCTCCTCGCGCAGTTCGCGGACCGCGGCCTGCTCGAACGACTCACCGGGGTCGAGCTTGCCGCCGGGCAGCTCCCAGACGCCGTCGCGCGCCAGGCCGAGCAGCACCCGCCCCCGCCCGTCGGTGACGACGACGCCCGCGCCGATCGCGGCGTGCGCGGTCGGAGGGCGGTTGTCGACGAGCGCCGGCGACCGGGGCGGCGGTTCCGCCGCCCGGTCGCCGTGGTTCCGCTCGTGCCCATGGATGTGTTCCACCGCGTTCCTCCGCGTTCCTTCCGCGCCCGCCCCTGTCCTGGGACCTCACTGTGCCGATCATCCCCGCCGGGCCGAGGGGGCACCAAGTGGCCCTCATGTCCGGCCACGGGGAGGACGGCGGGCGGGCCGTGGGAACGCCGGAGCGGGCGGCCCCGGAGGAACCGCCCGCCCTGTCACCGCCTCAGTCCACGGTTACGACGCGTTGCGCACCCGACCGGTGAAGACCGGCCCCCGGTGCTCGTTCCAGTCCTGGTCGTACGTGTACAGCCGCAGCCGCACCGACTCCTGGGACTCGCGTACGCGGTCCTTCACGGTGGGGACGCGCAGGTCGGCGCTGCGCTTGCCCGCCGGGACCACGACCGACAGGTACGGGTCCTCCGCCACCTTGGACAGCGCACGCGCCGGGTTGGGCTTGGCGTCGAACAGCCGCTTGAGCCACGCCTTGTCCACGTCCTTGGTGGACAGCTCCTTGCCGCCGCTGACGCGCTCGAAGCGGAACGCGGCGACCATCTCGGTGTCGGCGGCCTCGGACAGCGAGACCCGCCACGTGAGGGGCTTGCCCTCGGTGACCTTGGCCGCGACCGGCTTCACCGTGATCTTCGGCATCGGGTCGTCCTCGCGGACGGAGAGCCCGCCGGCGTAGGAGCCCACGACCGCGCCGCCGACCGCCTTGGCCAGGACGCTGTACGACTGCGGCACGCCGTAGCGCTTGTTGCCCTTGACCTTGAACGGCACGCCGAGGGACGTGTCCCCGGGCCGCACCGACACGGTCTTGACGGTGAACGTCTCCGGGTCCGGGCCCGGCACCCACAGCCGCACCTTGCCCTCGCCGTCACCGGTCACGCGCACCGGCACGCGGTGCGTACGGACCCCCGAGTCGCCCTCGTCGACGCGCGGCTGCCCGACGTCGACGCGGGCCAGCGCGGACGGGCGCACCTCGGCCGTGCCGGGGCGCCAGCCCCAGGCGTCCATCAGCACCGCGTGCCCGGACCCGGTACGCGAGGTCAGCTCCAGGGACTGGATCCGCTTGAGGTCGAGTCCCGCGCGCGTGGCGGCCGTCAGCGGCACCCGCAGCTCCTGGCCCCAGTACGTGGCCATGTAGCCGCTGCTCGGCAGCCCGTCCGCGCGGACCTGGCCGAGCTTCGCGCGGCGCCCGGAGGCGTCGACGGCCGTCACGTCCAGCTTGGTGCCGGTGGAGTTGGGCGGCAGGGCCACCCGCAGCGCGAGCGACGTCGAGCCGTCGAGGGAGACGGGGCGCGGGTTCTTGACGGCCATCGTGGAGCCCGCCCGGGACCAGCGCATCGCGAGCGCGTACCGACCGGGGTCGGGCTGCGCCTCGAAGCCCGCGAAGTGCGGGGACTGCGCCTTGGTGCCGCTCTTGAGGCAGGCGCGCGCCCCGCCGGAGGCGGTCTGGTCGCACAGCGTGCCACCGGTCACCTTCAGCGCGGGGTCGGGCACGACGGCGGCCGTGCGCCGCCCGCCGACGGCGTGGGTGAGCACGCGGGCCGGGCCCGCCGACGGCGCACTCCTGCCGGAGCCGTCGAGCAGCGGGCGCACCGCGTCGTCACCGGCGACGAAGAGGCGCGCGGCGGCCGCGATGTACGCCGACCCCGCCTTCTGCTGCTGCTTCGCCGTCAGCCGGGGGCCGTGGCCCGGCGAGCACACCGGGTGGGGCTGGTCGGAGGAGAAGTCGTCGTTGGCCGGTGCCTGCGCCTGCCCCGGCGTCCACTCGGTGTTGAAGAAGTTGTGGTTGGCGCCGACCATGTACGCCGCGCTGTGCAGGGCCGAACCGTTGCCCACGCCGCGGGTGTTGTCCAGGTAGAGCTGGCCCTGGAGGTCGGAGACGTCGCCGTCGCAGCCCGGCAGGAGCGTCAGGGACGGCACGTCCGGGTCCGGGTTCTGGCCGAAGACCGTGGGGCCGATGAGGACGGTGCCGCGGACCTGCCAGCGCGCCTTGTGGGGGTAGCCGTCCTGGTCGGCGGGCGGCGCGTAACGGCTGTCGAGCGCGGCCCGGTTGACGCCCTCGCCGCCGCGGGAGTGGCCCACGAGCAGGACCCGGGACAGGTCGGCGGCCGCCGCGCTGTCGCGGACGGCGCCGGGCGCCTGCTGCGGGTCGGCGGCCCAGTCGGCGAACCGGCCGAGGTGCCGGCGCACCAGGGACGAGCGGGCCTGCGCCCCGCCGTCGGCGGCGACGTCGTCCTGGCCGTTGATGCCGTTGGCCGAGATGGACACCGTCACATAGCCCTGGGAGGCCAGGAGCTTCTGGTCGTGCAGGTAGCCCTGGTAGCTCGGGATCGGCTTCCAGCCGGACGCGCAGGGCCAGTTGCCGCCGGCCTCGCCGCCCTTGTAGCAGGTGGCGTGGCGGCCGTGCAGGAACAGGGCCACGGGCCGCTTCCCCGGGGCGCCGACCGGGCCCGTCACCGTGGCCCGCATCTCCACCTTGCGCGGGAAGCCGGGCAGCTTCACCGGCTCCAGGTCGTACTCGCCCTTGACGGTGCGGTACGGGCCCGGCTCGCCGGGGTCGGTTCCGTTCGCGGGCAGTCGGTCCGGCACGGGCGCCGTGCGCTGCGGCGGCGCGGCGGGCTCGGGCCTGTCGAGGCGGCGGCCGCCCGCGTCGGCCCGGAGGCCCTCCAGGCCGTCCCGGGCGCTGACGCTGTCGTCGAGCTTCAGCCGGAACGTGCGCCGGTCGTCGGTGGCCTCGGGGTGGCCGAGCAGCCGGCCGCCCGCGGAGAACTCCACCCGGGCGTCGCCCATGGGCACCGGCTTCGGCGCGCGCCACACGAGGTGCCGGTCGGCGCCGTCACCGGTGAGCTCCCAGCCCGGCGGCAGCCGGTCGCCGGGTCTGTCGGGCGATATGAGGTCGTCGGAGCGCTGCGCGCGCGGCTGGTCGGGCGACGCGTGCGCGAGCTCCGGCAGGCCCACCGCCAGTGCGAGTGCCGTGACGGTGGCAGTCGCCAAGCGCGGGACACGGATCAAGACAGTCCTCCTTGTCGTGTGCTCCCCCGAAGGCCCCGTGCGTGTACCGGGGCTCGAAGGCCCCGTGCGTGTACCGGGGCTCCAGTGCGAAGGAGGGCGAAGGAGGGCCTGGGGTTGCCTGGCGAGTGATCAATATCGTGCGTGGCGCGGCATGTCCCGGACCGATATCGGAACGATGCGGTCGAAAAGCCTCAACTCGCGGAACTCTTGGGCCGGTCCACGGACAGGGCCCCATCAGCCGCTCCCGCCTCGGCCGCTCCCACCTCAGCCGCTCCCGTCTCGGCCACCGACGTCTCGGCCGCTGTCGCCTCGGGCGCTTCCCCTCCCTCCCGCGCCCCGGCCCCGTCCTGCGTCCCCGGCACCCCGGTCCAGCGGATGCGCAGCGCGCAGGCGGCGACGAGCAGGGCCGAGGCCGCGACGGCCGCCATGCCCCAGACCAGGCTGGTGCCGCTCGCGAGGAAGCCGATGAGGGGTGGCCCGGCGAGCAGCCCGGTCGTGCCCATCGCGGCCACGAGCGCCAGCGCGTCGGAGCCCTGCCGCGCCGCGGCGACGTACACGCACGGCGTGACGGCGGCGAGGCCGAGGCCCATGCAGGCGAAGCCGATCAGGGCCGGTACGACGCCTCCGGCGAGCAGGGCGGAGGCCAGGCCCGCGGCGGCGAGGACGCTGCCCACGCGGACCACGCGGCCGTCGCCCCAGCGGGTGCGCCAGCCGTCGGCGAAGAGGCGCGCGAGCACCATCATCACCGAGACGACGGCGATGCCGAGCGGGGCGACGCGGGCGGAGGCGTCGGCGACGTCCTTCAGGTACAGCGCCGACCAGTCGTTCATCGCGCCTTCCGCCACGGTGCCGAACACCATGGCGAAGCCCATCCAGAGCGTCACGGCGGCGGGCAGGCCCCGGCGGCGGCGCTTCTTCTCCGCGGGCTCGTCCGCGGACCCGTCACCAGGCCCGTCATCGGCCAGCAGGTCGGGCTCGGCGTACATCGCGAGCAGCAGCACCAGGACGGCGGCCACCCCGAAGTGCACGGCGACGGAGGATGTCACCGCGCTGGTGCCGGACGCGAGCAGCGCCGCGGCGAGCGAGCCGCCGCTGAACGTCGCGTGCAGCTTGGCCATGGCGGTGCGCCGGTAGCGGGACTCCAGGGCGGCGCCCTGGGCGTTCATGGCGACGTTCAGGCAGCCGACCGCCACGCCGTCGGCGGCCATGACGAGCAGGGCCACGGGGTAGTTCGGCGCCACGGCGAGGACGAGCAGGAGCAGGCCGAGGACGAGCGCGGAGACGAACGCCAGGCGGCGCGAGCCCCACCGCCGTGTCAACACGGCGACCAGCGGGAACGACACGGCGGCGCCGACGCCGGTGGCCATCAGGAGCAGGCCGAGCTCGGCCTCGCTCAGCCCGAGCCGGGACTTGAGCGCGGGCAGCCGCGCGGCCCAGGTGGCGTACTGGAAGCCGAGGACGCAGAACAGCGCCGCGATGGCCACCTGTGTCCGGCGAAACTCATCGCGAACACGCAACATGTGCATCAGCCTCTTCGTCTTTCCTGTGGGTCGGTGGCCTGGTGAGGGGCGGCCGGCGGGGCCGTCGCCGTCAGGGGCAGGGACATGTACAGCGCGTCCGGTCCGTAGCCGTCCGGCAGGGGGACCTCGGGGTGGGCGGCGAAGCCCCGCGCCGCCCAGTAGGTGTCGCTGCCACCCACGGCGACCAGGGAGATCCGCTCGTACGTCCGCGAGCGCGCGGTCGCCGACAGGTGGCGCAGCAGCCGCCGCGCGAGCCCGTGGCCGCGCAGGTCCCCGGCGACGACGAGGTCGTGCAGGTGCAGGTTGCGCGAGGGGAGGGCGGCGCCCTCGTCCCGGCTCAGGTCGGGGCAGTGGAACGGCGGGTAGGGCAGCGCCAGGACGTAGCCGACCGCCGCGTGCCCGTCGTCCAGGACGAAGCAGGTGCCGGGCGAGGCGCGGGCCCGCGACTCCAGCGCGGCCCGGCCCTCGGAGAGGCCGAGCGGGGTGTACACCTCGGCCTCCAGGGCCGCGATGCCGTCCCAGTCGCCCTCGGCGATGTGCCGGATGCGGATCCCGGACGGCCGTGTCCCGGAACGACCGGAACCCCGTGCGCCGGGAGGCGCCCCGGCCCCGGCGGGTGCGTCGGCGCCCATCTACCGCACCCCTTCCGGCCCGTGGCCCGACCCGGTCGGGGCGTCGTGCCCGCCTCGTACCCAGGTGCACGGCAGCGGGCCGAAGCCGTTGAACCCCTGGGTGGTGTAACTGGTCGCGTACGCCCCGCTGGAGAGGACCCACACGGGGTCGCCCGAAGCGGCCGCGCGGGGCACGCGCACGGGGCTCAGCTCGTGGCTGTACGCGTCGTCGCTGTCGCAGGTGGGCCCCGCGACGACGGCGGGGACGCGGTCGCCGTCCGGGTGCGTGGGGAAGACCAGCGCGTACTGCAGGGCGTCCATCTCGTACAGGCCGTTGAACTTGCCGCAGCTCAGGTACAGCCAGTGCCGCCGTTCCCCCGCGCCCCGCCCGCGGGCGGAGAGCCGGGAGACGTGGGCCCGGACGGCGCCGTGGTCGGCGACCAGGTAGCGGCCCGGTTCGATGACGAAGTCCAGCGGCGCCGGGGAGGCGGCCCGCAGCCGCCGCATGCCCTCGCGGATCACGGCGAAGATCTTGTCCAGGGGTGGTTCGAGGGGCCTGCCGTACCGGTCGCGGTAGCCGAGCGCGGGCAGTCCGCCGCCCAGGTTGACGTGGTCCAGGTGGATGCCGCGCCGGGCCAGGGCCGCGACCACGTCGGCCATCCGCTCCAGGGCGGCGCGCCAGGCCTCGGCCGTCATCTGCTGGGAGCCGACGTGCACGGACAGGCCCGCCGGGGTGAGGCCGGTGTCCCGCGCCGTCTCCAGGACGTGCAGCGCGTCGGCGGGGGAGCAGCCGAACTTGTGGCTCAGGCCCCACAGCGCGCCCTCGCCGTCGGTGGCGAGGCGGCAGAAGACCCGGGCGCCGGGGGCGAGCGCCGCGAGCGCGAGGACGTCCTCGACGCTGTCGGTCGCGTAGTCCCGGACGCCCAGGCGGTGCGCCTCGGCGATGTTCCGGTCGGACTTGATGGTGTTGCCGTAGTGGATCCGCCCGGCCGGCACGCCGGTGGCCAGGGCTTGGGCGATCTCGTGCGGGCTGGCCGCGTCGAAGCCGGCGCCGCGCCGGGCCAGGGTGGTGAGCACCTCGTCCAGTGGGCAGGCCTTCATCGCGAACCGGACGTCGACGCCCGGCAGTTCGCGCCGCAGCGTCTCGTACTGCTCCTCGATCCCCGGCAGGTCGTAGACGATCCGGTCCTCGGTCGCGGCCTCCAGGGCCGCGCGCAGCCGTGTGCTGACGTACATGTCGATGACCTGTTCCTCGCTAGCGTTCCTGCCGGGGCGCGCGCGGTTCGAGGCGGGGCACGTCCGTGCCCGCGCTCGCCCCGACCAGCGCTCCCCAGGCGTCGATGAGCAGCGCGAAGTCCTCCATGTCCGAGCGGGCCTCGTCGATGAGGCGCCGCCGCCGGGCGGGCAGCGCCGCGGCGAACTCGGCGTAGCGGCCGCCGAGTTTGCGGTACGAGCGCTCGATGACGTCCAGGCGGTCCTCGTTCTCGGCGGTGTCCAGGCGGGTGGACGCGCGGACCAGCTCGGCCACGCGCGCGGCGCGGACCCCGTACCGCTCGTCGAGCAGCGACGCCCCGGCCCGGGCGAGCCCGGCGTAGACGTGGTTCAGGTAGAGCATCGACAGGAAGAACTTCGTGAAGCGGGTCTGGTACGCGTGGAAGCCGGGGTCGGTGCGCCGCTCGCCGGTGTAGAAGTTGACGATGTTGCGGTTGTGCAGGACGCCCGGGAGCGTGCCGTTGTACACGACGTGCAGCAGGAAGTAGTCGCTGCCGATGGTGTCGGTCGCCGGGGGCAGCGGCACGCGTTCGTGCACCTGGTGGAAGGCGATGTTGCACATGTCGACGCGCATGGGGTCGACGAGGGTCAGCACCGCCCGGTCCCCGGTGAACGGCTCGGTGCCCGCGCCCTTGAAGGACTCCTCGACCAGGGCCCGCTTCTCCTCCTGCGGCCAGGCGGCGGGCGCCCAGAGGCTGACGACGTCGTGGTACACGGCGGGGTCGAGGGCGAGGATCTCGCCGATGTCGACGGAGAGTTCCCCGATGAACGAGCTGCCCACGAGGACCACCGGCTTGTCCGCGTGCGCCGGGTCGAGCGCCGTCTCGGTCACGCCTTGGGCCGCGTCGCCCGCCCGCCTGCCGAGCGACGTCAGCTCGTGGTGCACGGGGAAGACGGTCTCGCCGTCCAGGACCTGGTAGCTGCTGTCGGAGTCCCGGCGGTGCACGGAGTCGCAGCCGAGGGCGGCCGCGATGAGGAAGGCGCGGTTGGTGCAGGCGCCGTACGACAGGCGGGCGGGCAGCATCAGGTCGAGCAGCAGCTCGCCCTTGGGCAGGCCGGAGCGCTCGACGACCTGTCGCAGGAAGGCGCGCTGGGCGGCCTCGTCGAGGTGGTGGACGACGACGCCCGGCACCTCTGTGAGGGCCCGCGCGGCGCGGGCGTGGGCGGCGAAGGCGTCCGGGCCGGAGGAGTCGAGGACCAGCAGGTGCACCTCGACGCCGAAGTGCGCGGCGGCGTGGGCGGCTTCCGCGCCCAGGGCCGTGACCATCGGGGCGCACGCCCTGTTCGTGGGCAGGGTGAGGCAGATCTTGCGCATGGCGGCTCTCCGCTTCACCGGGCGTCGTCGGCGTGCCAGGACGTCAGGCCGAGGAGCTTCTCGCCCAGTTCGTTGAGCGTGGCGGTGCCGTAGCGCTCGGATTCGTGCTTGCGGGCGTCGCCGACCAGCGTGACGTTCCAGTCCGGCGTGGACAGGTGCCGCCAGGACTCGATCCGGGACTTCCGCAGGGCGTGGTGCTCCTCCAGGGCGGGCATCATCGACAGGTACTGCACCGCCCGGACGCCGTCCGCCGAGGTGTTGGGCGCCACGCCGTGCGCGAGCATGCCGTTCCAGATCAGCAGGTCACCCGCCCCGAGTTCGGGCCTGACGACCGGGAACCGCTCCCGGTCGGCGTTGGGCCGCACCGGGTCCCGGTCGGCGGGCTGGTCGAGCTTCCACCGGTCGAACTGCCGGAACAGCTCCGGCGAGCACTGGAAGCCGCCGAGCTCGGGCCGGGTGTCGTGGAGCGCGATGATGCCCTGGACGCGCTGCGGCAGCACGCTGAGCGTGGAGTCGACGTCCCAGTGCAGCTCGATGTCGAAGCCCGTGTCGGTGGGTTCGATGAGCGAGCGGGAGCGGTTCCTGACGTTGGGCGGGTTGAGGTTGAGCCGGTCCAGGGTCACCCACAGCTCCTCGCAGTCCCACACGTCCACGAACGCGTCGTAGACGCGCTGGGTCTGCCGGCTGTCCCAGATGAGCTGGTGGTGGTACGCCTCCACGAAGCCGTAGACGTACAGGTCCCGCTCCAGGTCGGTGCGGAACTCCCGCTCCTCGTACCAGGTTTCGGGCCGCTCGCGGTCGAGGCCCTGGAACTCCCAGGTGAAGTCGAGCAGTCGGCGCGCGGCGTCGGCGGGTATCGCCTCCTTCACCACCACGTAGCCGTACGTCTGCCAGAAGGTGTGGTCCTCCTCGGAGAGCACCCGCAGCGGGCGGGACTTGCGGATGTCCTTGAGTGGCGTCGGCGCGAGGTACGTCTCGCCGTCCGCGCTGAAGTACGGGGTCGCGGAGGCGGCGCGGTGCAGGTAGGCGTCGGATGCGGGCATGCTCGTACTCCTGGGCGTGGGTGCGGGTGACATGGGCAGGAGCGACCGCGGCTCCGCGGTTCCGCGCGTGGGGGGACCTCTGGGCGGAGTCGGGTCGAAAACGGCGGAGGCGCCGCCGCCGGCGCGGGCCGGGAACAGCGGTGTTCACCGGACCGCGAGGAGGGGCCGGGCGCGACGCGCCCCCGGAGTGGGTTCGGGCCACACGGTGGTGGCTGGTGCGGGGCGGCGGCCCTCACGGGTGGCCGCAAAAAGGACTAGACCAGTCTCGGGTTGCTACAAAGATGGACCAGGCCAACGGCGGAGTCAAGCCCCGTCCGTACGAGGAGTGTTGGCGTGCCCGCAGGGCCCCGCACGCTGCCCGGAAGGAGCGTAAGCACTGGTGAGCGGCGTGCGGAGGCGGCTGTCGGGCGCCACGCGCGGCCCGGCGGGCACTGTCCGGTGAGGGCCGCCGCACGCGCCGTGACGGCGGCTGTCCAGGTGCTCAGCCGTCCCGGGACCGTCGTCTCCCGGGGGACGCCCCGGTGGCCGAGGACCGTCGTCGCGGCACTGCCGTCCGGTGCTCCCGCGCGAGGTCCCGCGACCCGCGGGGCCGTGAGCGTGCTCAGGCGGCCCCCGCAAGCACCTCCGCCACCGCGATGCCGGACACGCGGGTGGCGCCGTACGTCGTCAGGTGGACGGCGCCGACCCGGTCGCCCGCGGGCACGCCCATCTCGACGACGAGGGCGTCGGGGCGGCGGCTCACCAGGCCCGTGAGCGCGCGGGACATCCAGGGGTGGCGGGCCGCGTCCCGGACGACGACGACCAGTTCCCGCCCGGTCGCGGGGGCGAGGGCGACCCGGTCCAGGAGGTCCGCCTCGCCCGCGAGTTCGGCTTCGCAGACGCGCACGGACGTGGTGCCGGGGCGCAGCGCGCGCAGCGGCTCGGCCACGCCCCACGGCGTGGCGCCGTCGACGGCGAGGCTCATCGTCGGGGACAGCTCGACGACGTGCGGGTCGGCGGTCAGGGGCAGCTTGGCGCCGGACCCGCTGTGCACGCGGACCGCGCGGCGGGCGGCGACCAGGCCGATGTCGGAGGCGTCCGGCGCGGGGGCCGCGTCCCGGCCGAGCCCGGCCGACCAGGCGGCGAACTCCCGTACCCGGTCCGCCGCCTCGGTCAGGCGCTCCTCGGGCAGGGTGCCGTCGAGCACCGCCCGCACGAGGGCGTCCCGCAGGTCGTCCGCCGTGGCCTGCTCGGCGTTCTCGCCGCCCACGCACACCGCGTCCACGCCCGCGGCGACCGCCCGGACGGTGGCCCCCGCGATGCCGTACGGGCCGGACACGGCGCCCATCTCGATGCCGTCGGTGACGACCAGGCCCCCGAAGCCGAGCCGGCCGCGCAGCACGCCGCCGAGGATCGCGGGGCTCAGCGTCGCGGGCAGCTCGGCGTCGTACGCGGGCACGAGCATGTGCGCGGTCATCACGGCGCGGACGCCCGCCTCCATCGCGGCGGTGAACGGGGGCAGCGCGGTGCGGGCGACGGTGTCCGCGTCGGCGGTGAACCGCGGCAGGCCGTGGTGCGAGTCCACGTTGGTGTCGCCGTGGCCGGGGAAGTGCTTGGCGCAGGCCGCGACCCCGGCGGACTGCAGGCCGCGGATCCAGGCGGCGGTGTGCCGGGAGACGACGTCCGTGCTCGCGCCGAAGGACCGCACGCCGATCACGGGGTTCATCGGGTTGGAGTTCACGTCCGCGCTCGGCGCGAAGTCCAGCGACACTCCGATCTCGCGCAGTCTGCGGCCGATGTCGCGGGCCACGCGCTCGGTCAGCTCGGCGTCGTCGATGGCGCCGAGGGCGAGGTTGCCCGGCCAGGAGGCGCCGGTGCGCGCGGCGATGCGGGTCACGTCGCCCGCCTCCTCGTCGATGGCCACGATCAGGTCGGGGTTCTCGGCGCGCAGCGCGTCGGTGAGCGCGGCGACCTGCTCCGGGCTCTCGATGTTGCGCCCGAACAACACCACGGAGGCCAGTCCGTCGGCGATCCTGCGCCGCACCCAGTCCGGCGCGGTGGTGCCCACGAACCCGGGCTGGAGGACGGCGTTGGCAAGACGGGTGAGGTGCGGGTGACTGGTGCTTGCCATGGGGACCTCCACAGGGGCGCGCGGCGGGCAGTGCGGTCGGCATCATCGGTGGACCGCGGCGAAGCGGGCGACCGAGCCGGATGTTGGCCTATACCAATCCGGGGTGTCAAGGAGTCCCGTTGCGTCGGTATGGCCTTAATTGCCCTGGCCGAGGGGTGACTTGCGCCCCTCCGGCGACTCGGGCACGCACCGCCTCGAAGCGCTGCGGCGTACGCGTCCACCCGCGGGCCGCGGGGCTGGCCCCGCCCGCGGTTGCGCGGGCGAGGGCGCCGGGGCAGGTCCGGGACGCCACACGGCAGCGGGAATCCGCGCTGGTGGGCGCGGGTGCCGGGTGGTCGGCCGACCGGGGCGGAGAGGGGCTGCCGACCGGGGCGGAGGGGAGGCGGCGGACGTCCGGCGGGCCGGGGCCGGACGGAGCGGGACGCATTCGGCCGACCGGAGCAGGACGGAGCGGGATGGCGGGACGGAGCAGGACGGGGCGGGACGCACCCGGCCGGCCGCTGGGGGGGGGGGGCCCGCGGTCGCCCGGCCGGACGCGCCCACGACCGTGCCGGACCCCGGGCGCCACCCGCGAGGACCGGCCACCGCGGCCAGGCGCCCCGGCGTCGACCCCCGGACGGGCGGCCCCCGTACGGGCCAACACCACGCGCCGTCCCGCGTACCCGCCGGTGGAATGGACGGGTGACGCCCCCGGACGACTGCCTGGCCCGCAACGAGTGGATCTGCGGCACGTATCTGAGCACCCGCCGCCACATCCTGCTCGACGCCGTCCTCCAGCACCTGGAGCTCACCGCCGTCTCCGTCCTGACCGCGCTGGCCGTCGCGCTGCCGCTGGCCCTCGTGGCCCGCCGCTGGAGGGTCGCGGCGGGACCCGTCCTCGGCCTGACCACCGTCCTGTACACGATCCCGTCCCTCGCGATGTTCTCGCTGCTGCTGCCCGTGTACGGCCTGTCCGCGTCGCTCGTCGTCGCCGGGCTCGTGCTCTACTCCCTCACCCTGCTCGTGCGCAACATCCTCGCCGGGCTGCGCGCCGTGCCCGAGGAGACCCGCCAGGCCGCCCGCGGCATGGGCTACGGGCCGGTCCGGCTGCTCCTGGCCGTCGAACTGCCGCTCGCGCTGCCCGCCGCCATGGCGGGCCTGCGCATCGCCACCGTCTCCGCCGTCTCGCTCGTCACCGTCGGCGCGATCGTCGGCTTCGGCGGCCTCGGCAACCTGATCTACGCGGGGATGAACACCTACTTCAAGGCGCAGGTGCTCACCGCCTCCGTGCTGTGCGTGGCCATCGCCGTGGCCGCCGACGTGCTGCTGCTCGGCGTCCAGCGGCTGCTCACGCCCTGGACGAGGGCGGCCCGCGCGTGAAGACCCTCGGCGACGCCTGGGCGTGGCTCGGCGACCCCGCGCACTGGGCGGGCGAGGACGGCATCGGGCACCGGCTCGCCCAGCACCTCGTGCTGACCGTGGTCTGCCTGCTGCTGAGCTGCCTGGTCGCACTGCCCGTCGCGCTCGTCCTCGGCCACCTCGGCAAGGGCGGGGCCCTCGCCGTCAACCTCTCCAACGCCGGCCGCGCCGTGCCGACCTTCGCGGTCCTCGTCCTGCTGCTCCTCACGCCGGTCGGCACCTGGGAGCAGGGGCCCACCGTCGTCGCCCTGGTCCTCTTCGCCGTGCCGCCGCTGCTGACCAACGCCTACGTCGGCATGCGCGGGGTCGACCGCGGCGTCGTCCAGGCGGCCCGCGGCATGGGCATGACCGGGTGGCAGCTCCTGTGGCGGGTCGAGGCGCCGCTCGCGCTGCCGCTGATCATGAGCGGGGTGCGCCTCGCCGCCGTCCAGCTCGTCGCCACCGCCACCCTCGCGGCCCTCGCGGGCGGCGGCGGGCTCGGCCGGATCATCACCGCGGGCTTCAACCTCGCCAGCACCCCGCAGGTCGTCGCCGGGGCGGTGCTCGTCGCCGCGTTCGCCCTGGTCGTCGAGGGCCTCTTCGAGGCGGCCGAGCGGCTCGCGCCCGGCCCGGCCCGGCGCCGGGGGAGGGCGCGATGACGCGGCGCCCCCGGCCGGCCCGCGCCGCCCTCGCCCTGGCCGCCCTGCTCACGGCGGCCGGCTGCGCCACGGGCCCCGCCCTGGAGCACCGCGGCGACGTCACCGGGCCGCCGGGCGACAGCGACCACCTCGTCGTCGGCTCGGCGGGCTTCACCGAGAGCGACCTGCTCGCGCACATGTACGCGCTGCTCCTGGAGGAGGCCGGGTACGACACGGAGTTCCTGTCCGTCGCCAACCGGGAGCTGTACGAACCCGCCCTGGAGGCCGGGCAGATCGACGTCGTGCCCGAGTACGCGGCGACGTTCGCCGACTGGCTGAACGCCAGGACCCACGGCGCGGACGCCGAGCCCGTCGGCTCGCCCGACCTCGGCAGGACCATGAGGGCCCTGCGGGCGCTCGCCGCGCCGCGCGGTCTGGCCGTCCTCGACCCCGGCAGGGCCGTGGACCAGAACGCGTTCGCGGTCGCCGCCTCCTACGCGCGCGAACACCGCCTCAAGACCCTCACCGACCTGGGCGCCTCGGGCCTGAAGGTGCGGCTCGCCGCGGGCGACGAGTGCGTACGGCGGCCGTACTGCGCCCCCGGGCTCGAAAAGGTGTACGGCATCGACATCACCGCCGTCGACCCGAAGGGCGTCGGCACCACCCAGGCCAAGAAGGCGGTGCAGAGCGGCCGGGACCAGATGGTCCTCACCACGTCGACGGACGCCACCCTCGACGCGTTCGGCCTCGTGCTGCTCGCCGACGACAAGCGCCTCCAGAACGCCGACGCCGTGGTCCCCGTGGTCAACCGCTCCCGCGCGGGCGGCGACCGCGTGGCCCGCGCCCTCGGCCGCCTCAACACCGTGCTCACCACAGGCGACTTGGCGGACATGAACCGCCGGGTCGACAGCTGGCGGCGCCTCCCGGAGGACGTGGCGAAGGCATACCTGAAGGACAAGGGCCTGCTGTAGAAGCCCACCACCGCGGCTGCCATCAGAAGCGCCCGCAAGGGGCGCGGGGAACTGCGCGCCCAGCCACAACGAACCGCAAGGACGGGACGCACACACGGGGCAAGGGGCACCCACGAAAAAACCAGGCAGGCTGAACAAGAGGGCAGGGGCCACCCCCGCCCCACCCCCGCTCAGCCAGCGCAGCGCTACGCGTCGGAGACGGAGGAGAACTCCACCTCCCCCCGCCCCACCCCGTGGGCCTCCGCGTCCACCGACCGCCGCAGCGCCTCGTGCAGCCTCGCCGGGGTGAGGACCCCGACGAAGCGGGCGCCGTCCACCACGGCGACCCACCCGGCGTCGTGCTGGAGCATCACGCCGAACGCCTGCTTCAGGGAGGCCCCCACGGGCAGCCAGGCGTTCATGCGGTGGGCCAGGTCGCCGACCGTGGCGCCGTCCCCGGCGAGCCTCACCTCGTCGACACCGACCCAGCCGTGCAGATCGCCGCCCGCGTCCAGGACCATCGCCCAGCGCGCGCCGTCGGCCCGCATCCGGGCCGCCGCCCGGTCGGCGGGCTCCTCCAGGCGGGCCAGCGGCGGCTGCTCCAGGTCGTCCGCCTCGATCGCGGTCACCGACAGTCGCTTCAGGCCCCGGTCGGCGCCCACGAACTCGGCGACGTACGGCGTCGCGGGCGCCCCGAGGACCGCGCCCGGCGTGTCGAACTGCTCGATGCGGCCCTGCCCGTACACCGCGACCCGGTCCCCGAGCCGCACGGCCTCCTCGATGTCGTGCGTGACCATCAGGACGGTCTTGCGCACGGTCCGCTGGAGGTGCAGGAACTCGTTCTGCAGCCGCTCCCGCACCACCGGGTCGACGGCGCCGAACGGCTCGTCCATCAGCAGCACCGGCGGGTCGGCGGCCAGCGCCCGGGCCACGCCGACGCGCTGGCGCTGCCCGCCGGAGAGCTGCTCCGGGTAGCGCGAGCCGTACGTCTTCGGGTCGAGGCCCACCAGGTCCAGGAGCTCGGCGGCGCGGGCCCGCGCCCTGGCCCGCTTCCAGCCGACGAGCGCGGGCACGGTCGCCGCGTTGTCGAGGACCGTGCGGTGCGGGAAGAGGCCGACCTGCTGGATGACGTAGCCGATGCGGCGGCGCAGCCGCACGGGGTCGACGCCCGCGATGTCCGCGCCGTCCACGAGGACGCGGCCCGACGTGGGCTCGACGAGCCGGTTGACCATCATCATGGTGGTCGTCTTGCCGCAGCCGGACGGGCCCACGAGCGTGACCAGCTCGCCCTCGGCGACCTCGAAGGAGAGGTCGTCCACGGCCGTCGTCCCGTCCGGGTAGCGCTTGGTCACATGCTCGAACCGGATCATTCCCTCACGCTAACCGCGCCCGTCACACCCCGCTCACCAGCACCACCTCCAGGGTGCGGGGCCCGTGCACGCCCTCGACCCGGTCCAGTTCGATGTCGCTGGTCGCGGACGGCCCGGAGATCCAGGTCAGCGGGCGGCGCGGGTCGAGCCGCCCGAGCGCCTCGGGCACGGACGCGACGACCTGGTCCGGGACCCGTACGACGCACACGTGGTGATCGGGGACCAGGGTGACGCGGCGGCGGCCCTGGTCGGGCGAGCCGTCCAGGACGAGCGTGCCGGTTGCGGCGATCGCGACCGCGCAGCCCGTCACCACGCTGTCGACGCGGTCCAGGTCGTACGCGGTGTCGGCCGCCCGGTCGGGAACCTGCTCCACGGCGGCCGCGGCCAGCCAGGAGGGCGGCAGGCCCGGCGGCACGAGCACCCTGCGCGCGCCGCGCCCGGCGAGCAGCCGGGCCAGCAGGTCCGCGAGGCCGTCGCCGTCCACGCGGTGCACGACGGCCCGGTAGTCCGCCAGGTTCCCGGCGAGCAGGTCGAGGACACCGGCGCCCCGCTCCTGCGCGCGGTCGCCGGGGCCGCGCCGGTAGGCGCGGGCGACGGCGTCCTCGTACGTCGCGTCCGGGTCCCGCAGGCGCGGCCCGAGGGCCCGTCCGATCCGCCCCAGGACCACGTCCCTGTCGCTCACCGCGGGCCGCCCTTCCCTGTCCGCGCACGGCTGGTCTCCGCAGGCGCGGCGTCCGTACGCGTACGGCGCCACCAGTCCCGGAATGGCTCGGCGGGCACCTCCGGCAGGTCTCTGCTCGCGCTCCACGCCCTGCCGGGCCCGGGCAGGGTGCGCGGATGGAGACCGCGGGTGCGGGACGCCAGGCGCTGGCCCGCGCGCAGCGCCTTCGGGCGCCCGAGCACCCACCGCGCGGCCCGCATCGCCGCCCGCTCGGCGGCGTGCCCCCGGGCGGGTCGCAGCCGGACCCGCACGCCCCGCCGGGTCACCTCGCCGCCCTCGACGACCCGCTCCCGCAGGTGCACCAGCACCTCGGGGATGTCGATGGCGACCGGGCACACGTCGTAGCACGCGCCGCACAGCGAGGACGCGTAGGGCAGCGAGGCGTCGAGCGCGCTCCGCGTCCCGCGGAGCTGCGGACCGAGGACGGCGCCGATGGGCCCGGGGTACACCGAGCCGTAGGCGTGCCCGCCCGCCCGCTCGTACACCGGGCACACGTTGAGACACGCCGAGCAGCGGATGCAGCGCAGCACCTGGCGGCCGACGTCGTCGGCGAGGGTGTCGGTGCGGCCGTTGTCGAGCAGCACCAGGTGGAAGGCGCGCGGCCCGTCACCTTCCCCGGCTGGACCGTCGCTCGTGCCGGTCCACATCGACGTGTACGGGTTCATACGCTCGGCCGTGGCGGAGCGGGGGAGCGTCTGGAGGAAGACCTCCAGGTCCCGCCACGTGGGCACGACCTTCTCGATGCCGACGACGGAGATGAGGGTCTCCGGCAGCGTCAGGCACATGCGGCCGTTGCCCTCGGACTCGACGACGACGAGCGTGCCGGTCTCGGCGACCATGAAGTTGGCGCCCGAGATGCCGACCTTGGCGCGCAGGAACTTCTCCCGCAGGTGCAGCCGCGCGGCCTCGGCGAGGTCGGCGGGGGTGTCGGTGAGCCCGTCCGGGGCGGGGCGGCCCCAGCGCCCCATCTCGGTGCGGAAGATGTCCCGGATCTCGCCGCGGTTGCGGTGGACGGCGGGGACCAGGATGTGCGAGGGCCGGTCCCGGCCGAGCTGCACGATCAGCTCGGCGAGGTCGGTCTCGTAGGCGCGGATGCCCGCGGCCTCCAGGGCCTCGTTGAGGCCGATCTCCTGCGTGGCCATGGACTTGACCTTGACGACCTCCCGCTCGCCGGTCTCCTTGACGAGCCGGGTCACGACGCGGTTGGCCTCGTCGGCGTCGGCCGCCCAGTGCACGGTGCCGCCCGCCGCCGTGACCGCCTCCTCCAGGCGCACCAGGTAGTGGTCGAGGTGGCGCAGCGTGTGGTCCTTGATGCGCTTGCCCGCCTCGCGCAGCTCCGCCCAGTCGTCCAGCTCGGCGACGGCGCGGGCGCGCTTGTCGCGGATGGTGTGCGTGGCGTGGCGGAGGTTGGCGCGCAGGGTGGCGTCGCGCACGGCGGCGCGGGCGGCCTCCGGAAAGGCGGGAGCGGCGGACGGGGGAGGGAACCCGGCGCGGGCGGACGCGGACGGCGCGCCGCCGGGGGGCGGAGGGGACGCGCCGCCGGCGCGGGGGCGCGGCCCGGGCATGCCCAGGAAGGTGCCGCTCATGCCAGGACCTCCTCCGTGCTCGCCAGGATCTCCGCGATGTGCACCGGCCGCATGCCGGTCCGCAGCCGCGCCATCGTGCCGCCGAGGTGCATCAGGCAGGAGTTGTCCGCCGCGCACAGCACGTCGGCGCCGGTGGACCGGGCCTGCCGCACCTTGTCGGCGCCCATCGCCGCCGAGACGTCGGGGTTCTTCACCGCGAACGTGCCGCCGAAGCCGCAGCATTCGTCGGCGCCCGGCAGCTCCACCAGATCGAGCCCGCGCACGGCCCGCAGCAGCCGCACCGGCCGCTCGCCGAGGCCGAGCGAGCGCAGGCCGTGGCAGGTGGGGTGGTACGTCACCGTGTGCGGGTAGTACGCGCCGACGTCGGTGACGCCGAGGACGTCCACGAGGAACTCGGTGAGCTCGTACGTCCTCGCCACCACGGGCGCCAGGGCCGTCGCGAGCCCGCCGCCGCGGCCTTCGGCCCGCGCCCGCTCACCGAGGCGCGGGTAGAGTTCCCGCACCATCGCGCCGCACGATCCGGAGGGCGTCACGATCGCCTCGTAGCCCCGGAAGACATCGGAGAAGTGCCGGGCCAGCGGTTCGGCCTGGTGGCGGTAGCCGGTGTTGTAGTGGGCCTGGCCGCAGCAGGTCTGCGCCTCCGGGAAGTCCACGTCGACGCCCAGCCTGGTCAGCAGCTTCACGGTGGCACGGCCGGTGTTCGGGTACAGCGTGTCGTTGACGCAGGTCAGGAAGAGAGCGATACGCAAGGCGCGTGCCTCCTCGTCGATCATCGGATGTATGGGCAGCGTAATCTGACGGGGGCGCCTGGGGGAGCCCTCGCGTCCGACCGGCCCGCCCGCGCACCCGGGCGGGCCCCTGACCTGCTGCAGCCGCGCCGCAGCCGTGCCGCAGACGTGCCGGAGGAGTCGCCTTGACCGTGACCTACCGTCAGTACCGCCAGCCCGGGGTCGTGCTGACCGACCGCCGCTTCCGCGTGCCGCTCGACCACGGCGACCCGGCGGGGGAGCAGATCGAGCTGTTCGCCCGGGAGTGCGTGGCCGCCTCCCGGCAGGACGCGCGGCTGCCCTGGCTGGTGTACCTCCAGGGCGGCCCCGGCTTCGGCGCGCACCGGTTCGCCGGCGCCCAGGCCTGGCTCGGGCGGGCCCTGCGCGACTACCGCGTGCTGCTCCTCGACCAGCGCGGCACCGGCGCCTCCACGCCCGCCAACCGCCAGACGCTGCCGCTGCGCGGCGGCCCCCGCGAACAGGCCGACTACCTGCGGCACTTCCGCGCCGACGCGATCGTGCGGGACTGCGAGGCGATCCGCCGCGAGGTCACCGGCGGCGCCCCCTGGACCGTCCTCGGCCAGAGCTTCGGCGGCTTCTGCGCCGTCCACTACCTCTCGGCCGCGCCCGAGGGCCTGGACGCCGCGCTGATCACCGGCGGCCTGCCGACGCTGGACGGGCACGCGGACGACGTCTACCGCGCCGCCTACCCGCGCATGGAGCGCAAGTCCCTGGCCCACTACGCCCGTTACCCGGGGGAAGTCGAGCGCGCCCGGCGGATCGCCGAGTACGCCGCCGAGCACGAGCCGGTCCTGAACGGCGGCTACCGCCTCACCGCCGAGGCCTTCCAGTCCCTCGGCATCCTCCTCGGCACCGGCGACGGCAGCCACCGCCTGCACTACCTCCTGGAGGACGCCTTCGTCCGCACCGCCGCGGGACCGGCCCTCTCGGACGCCTTCCAGGAGCAGGTCCAGGCCCTGCTGTCGTACGCGGCGCACCCGTTGTACGCCGTCCTGCACGAGGCCTGCTACGCGCAGGACGGGCGGCCCACCGCCTGGTCCGCCGAGCGGGTGCGGGCCGAGTTCCCCCGGTTCGACGCGGGCAAGAGCCTCGCGGGCGGCGAACCGGTCCTGTTCACCGGGGAGGCCGTCCAGCGCTGGATGTTCGACTGCGACCCGGCGCTGCGGCCGCTGCGCGAGACCGCGGACCTGCTCGCCGCGCGCACCGACTGGGTCCCGCTGTACGACGCCGAGCGCCTCGCCGCGAACGACGTGCCGGTGGCGGCCGCCGTCTACCACGACGACCTGTACGTCGACACCGCCGACTCCCTGCGCACCGCACGCGCCATCCGGGGCCTGCGCACCTGGGTCACGGACGAGTACGAGCACGACGGACTGCGCGCGAGCGGCCCCCGGGTCCTCGACCGGCTCCTCGGCCTCGTCCGGGGCGAGATCTGATGCCGTGAAGGGCACGGGTGCCGCTGGATAGGGTGCGCGCATGACCGAGCCGCAGCACACCAGCACGACCGGGCCCGCCCCGCTGGCCCCCATGCCCGAGGACTGGCAGCGGGCCCTCGCCGTCGTCGCCCACCCCGACGACCTGGAGTACGGCTGCTCCGGGGCGATCGCCTCCTGGACGGACGCCGGGCGCGAGGTGGCGTACCTCCTCGCGACCCGGGGCGAGGCGGGCATCGACACCCTGGCGCCCGCCGAGGCCGGGCCGCTGCGCGAGCGGGAGCAGCGCGCGAGCGCGGCCGTCGTCGGCGTGCGCACCGTCGAGTTCCTCGACCACGCCGACGGTGTGATCGAGTACGGCACGGCGCTGCGCCGCGACATCGCCGCCGCGATCCGCAGGCACCGGCCCGAGCTGGTCGTGACGCTCAACTACCAGGACACGTGGGGCGGCGGAGCCGCCTGGAACACCCCGGACCACGTCGCCGTCGGCCGCGCCACCATGGACGCGGTCGCCGACGCGGGCAACCGCTGGATCTTCCCCGACCTCGCCGAGCGGGGCCTGGAGCCGTGGAACGGGGTGCGCTGGGTCGCCGTGGCCGGCACGGACCGGCCGACGCACGCGGTGGACGCCCGGCCGGGTCTGGAGCGTTCCGTCCGGTCCCTGCTGGAGCACCGCGCCTACCTGGAGGCGCTCACCGACGAGGATCCGGAGGAGTACTGCCGCTCCTTCCTCACCGGCTTCGCCGAGCAGCTCGCGCCGCGCTTCGACGGGGTCCCCGCGGTGGCCTTCGAGGTCTTCGCCCGTTGATGCGGGTTTGACATACCGCGTTGCTGATTCTGCAATGAGCGCATGGGATCCGCAGAGAGTCACACGCACGGGAGCCAGGCGCAGGGCAGCGGTCGGGCGTCCGCGAGCCGGGCGTCCGCGAGCCGGGCGTCCGCGAAGCAGGCGCAGGGGAGCCAGGTGCCCGCGAGTCAGGCGGAGGGCGGTCAGGCGCACGAGGGCGACGGCGGGGAGACCGACAAGGTCCTCACCGCCGTCGGGCCGCGCCTGCGCAGGATTCGCAAGGAGCGCGGCGCGACGCTTGCCGAGCTGTCCGCCGCCACCGGCATCTCCGTCAGCACGCTCTCGCGCCTGGAGTCGGGCGGGCGCAGGCCGAGCCTGGAACTGCTGCTGCCCATCGCCCGCGCCCACCAGGTCCCGCTGGACGAACTCGTCGGTGCCCCGCCCGTCGGCGACCCCCGCGTCCGGGCCAAGCCCATCGTCCGCCACGGCCGCACGATGGTGCCCCTCACCCGCCAGCCCGGCGGACTCCAGGCGTACAAGGTGATCGAACCACCCCGGACCGCGGTGGAGCCCGACCCGCGCACGCACGAGGGGTACGAGTGGCTGTACGTCCTGTCGGGGCGGCTGCGCCTCGTCCTCGGCGAGCACGACGTGGTGCTCACCGCGGGGGAGGCCGCCGAGTTCGACACCCGGGTGCCGCACTGGTTCGGTGCCACCAGCGAGGGTCCGGCCGAGTACCTCAGCCTGTTCGGGCCGCAGGGGGAGCGCATGCACGTCCGGGCCAAGCCCAAGGCGCGGCCGGGGGCGTCCGGGTGACCCTGTTCCGCTGAGGCAAGCGACCGCTTAGTATGCGCGGGTACGGTCCGCTACCGCCCCGTGGAGGCCCCGCATGCACGCATGGCACGTACCCCGTAACGGCGAGCCGGGCGAGGTGATGCGGCTGACCGAGGCGGACACCCCGGTGCCCGGTGACGGCCAGGTGCTGCTCAAGGTCCGCGCCGCGAACGTCAACTTCCCCGACGCGCTGCTGTGCCGGGGGCAGTACCAGATCACCCCGCCGCTGCCGTTCACGCCCGGCGTGGAGATCTGCGGCGAGACCCCCGACGGGCGGCGCGTCATCGCCAACCCCGCCCTGCCGCACGGCGGTTTCGCCGAGTACGCGCTCGCGGACGCCGCCGCCCTGCTGCCCGCGCCGGACGCCCTCGACGACGCCGAGGCCGCCGCCCTGCACATCGGCTACCAGACCGGCTGGTTCGGCCTGCACCGGCGGGCCCGGCTCCAGGCGGGCGAGACGCTGCTCGTGCACGCGGCCGCGGGCGGCGTCGGCAGCGCCGCCGTCCAGCTCGGCAAGGCCGCGGGCGCCCGCGTCATCGGCGTCGTCGGCGGCCGGGACAAGGCGCGGGCCGCCCGCGAGCTCGGCTGCGACGTGGTCGTGGACCGGCGCGAGGACGACGTGGTCGCGGCGGTGAAGGACGCCACCGGCGGCCGCGGCGCCGACGTGGTCTACGACCCCGTCGGCGGCGAGGCGTACACGCAGTCCGCCAAGTGCGTGGCCTTCGAGGGCCGCGTCCTCGTCGTCGGTTTCGCGAGCGGCACCATCCCGGCGCCCGCCCTCAACCACGCCCTGGTGAAGAACTACTCCATCGTCGGCCTGCACTGGGGCCTGTACGCGGCCAAGGACCCGCGCGCGATCCTCGACTGCCACGAGCGCCTCACCGACCTGGCCGCCAAGGGCGCCGTCAAGCCGCTGGTCAGCGAGCGCGTGCCACTCGCCGGCGCGGCCGCCGCGGTGCAGCGCGTCGCCGACGGCGTCACCACCGGCCGCGTGGTCGTCCTGCCCCGCCTCACCGAGGGAGCGCCCGCATGACACCCACCGCGCCCGACGCCGCCGAACTGCGGCGCCGCACCCGCGACTTCCTCGCGGCCCACCCGCCCGCGACCACCGACCGGGCGGACTTCCTGAGCGCCCGGTTCGACGCCGGCCTCGCCTGGGTGCACTACCCCGAAGGCCTCGGCGGCCTCGGCGCGCCACGCTCCCTCCAGGCCGTCGTGGACGACGAGCTCCAGGCCGCGGGCGCCCCCGACAACGACCCGCGGCGCATCGGCATCGGCCTCGGGATGGCCGCGCCGACGATCCTCCAGTACGGCACCGAGGACCAGAAGCGGCGCTTCCTCAAACCCCTGTGGGTCGGCGAGGAGGTCTGGTGCCAGCTCTTCAGCGAGCCCGGCGCGGGCTCCGACCTCGCCGCGCTCGGCACCCGCGCCATCCGCGACGGTGGGGGCGGCTGGGTGGTCAACGGGCAGAAGGTGTGGACCTCCAGCGCCCACCTCGCCCGCTGGGCCATCCTCATCGCCCGCACCGACCCGGACGCGCCCAAGCACCGCGGCATCACGTACTTCGTCTGCGACATGACCGACCCGGGCGTCGAGGTGCGGCCGCTGCGGCAGATCACCGGCGAGGCGGAGTTCAACGAGGTCTTCCTCACCGACGTGCGCGTCCCCGACACCCACCGGCTCGGGGACGTCGGCGACGGCTGGCGCGTCGCGCAGACCACCCTGATGAACGAGCGCGTCGCCATCGGCGGCCTGCGCCTGCCGCGCGAGGGCGGCATGATCGAGCCCGTCGCCCGGGCCTGGCGCGAGCGCCCCGAGCTGCGCACCCACGACCTGCACCAGCGCCTGCTCACCCTCTGGGTCGAGGCCGAGGTCGCCCGGCTCACCGGCGAGCGCCTGCGCCAGCAGCTCGTCGCGGGCCAGCCGGGGCCCGAGGGCTCCGGCATGAAGCTCACCTTCGCCCGCCTCAACCAGGAGATCAGCGGCCTGGAGGTGGAACTCCTCGGCGAGGAGGGCCTGCTGTACGACGACTGGACCCTGCGGCGCCCGGAGCACGTCGACTTCACGGGGCGCGAGGCGGGCTACCGCTATCTGCGCGCCAAGGGCAACAGCATCGAGGGCGGGACGAGCGAGGTCCTGCTGAACATCGTCGCCGAGCGCGTCCTGGGCCTGCCGCCGGAGCCGCGCACCGACAAGGACGTCGCCTGGAAGGACCTGAGCCGATGAACGCCCCGAGCGACCTGCTGTACACCGAGGACGAGGAGGCGCTGCGCGCGGCCGTGCGTGACCTGCTCGCCGACCGGTGCGACGCCGCCGCCGTCCTCGCCCGCACCGAGTCCCCCCGGCCGCACGACCGCGAGCTGTGGAAGACCCTGGCCGAGGGCATGGGCCTGGCGGGCCTGCTCGTCCCCGAGGAGCGCGGCGGCCAGGGCGCCACGCACCGCGAAGCCGCCGTGGTCCTGGAGGAGCTGGGCCGCGTGGTGGCGCCGGTGCCCTATCTGACGAGCGCGGTCGTCGCCACCGAGACGCTGCTCGGCTGCGCGGGCGGCACGGCGGCCGAACTCCTCGCCGCCCTGGCGTCGGGCCGCACGATCGGCGTCCTCGCGGTCAGTCTCGCCACGGCCCCGGACGCGGCTCCCGTACGCCCGGGGGCCGCAGCGCCGCACGACGCCCCCGTACACCCCCGCGACGAGGCGCCGCACGGCACTCCCGCACCCGGTGAGGGCGGCGCGCCCCACGGCACCCCCGTACGCCACCAGGGCGGCGCGCTGCACGGCACCGTGACGGGTGTCGCCGACGCGGGCGCCGCCGACGTGCTGCTGGTCCCCGCCGACGGCGGTCTGTATGCCGTCGAGGCGGACCGGGACGGGGTCACGGTGACCCCGCGCACCTCCCTCGACCGCACCCGGCCGCTCGCCACGGTCACCCTCCGCGGGGCCGTCGCGCGGCCCCTGACCGAGGACGCCGGGGAAGCGGCGGCGGCCGTCCGCCGCGGCCTGCGCTCCGGCGCCGGGCTCCTCGCCTCCGAACAGCTCGGCCTCGCCGAGTGGTGCCTGGCGGAAACGGTCCGGTACACCAAGGAGCGGCACCAGTTCAACCGGCCCGTCGGCTCCTTCCAGGCGCTCAAGCACCGTCTCGCCCGGCTCTGGCTCGACGTCGTCCACACCCGTGCCGCCGCCCGGCACGCCGCGGCCGCCCTCGCCACCGGCGGGGACGAGCCGGACCTCGCGGCCGCGCTCGCCCAGGCCTACGCCGGGCCCGTGGCCGTCCGCGCCGCCGAGGAGGCGCTCCAGTTGCACGGCGGCATTGGCATGACCTGGGAGCACCCCGTCCATCTGTACCTGAAGCGGGCCAAGGCCGACGCGATCGCCTTCGGCACGGCGGGCCGGCACCGCGAGACCCTGGCGGCCCTTGTGGACCTTCCCGCTCCGGTTGCGCCCTGACCTGGACGGGAACCGGTCACCGTACGGGACCCGAGGCGGACACCCCCCGGCCGTGAGGCATAATTGCGAGTCGTTCGCAAGAAGGATTGATCTTCAGTAGGGGTGTGGAGCATGAGGGCCCGATCCATACGGACCACGGGCGCGGTCGCGGCGTCCGCCGCCCTGGCGGTCGCCGCGTCGGCCTGTTCGGCGCCGGACGACGGCAAGGGCGCCGACGGCGCCAAGGACTCGGCCGTCGTCGGCATCGCCTACGAGCCCGAGACCCTCAGCCCGCTCCTCGGCTACGGCAAGGACGGCAACTCCAAGATCTTCGACGGGCTGCTCACGCACGACGCGGACATGAAGCTGAAGCCCGCGCTCGCCGCGAAGCTGCCGAAGGTCGGCGACGGCGGCAGGACGTACACCTACGAACTGCGCAAGGGCGTCAAGTTCAGCGACGGCAAGCCCTTCACCGCCAAGGACGTCGTCTTCACGTACGAGACCATCCTCGACAAGAAGACGAACAACGCCTCCAAGACCGAGCTGGACGCCCTGAAGAGCGTCGAGGCCAAGGGCGACGGCACCGTCGTCTTCCACCTCAAGTACCCCTACGCGCCGTTCGCCGAGCGCACCGTCCTGCCCATCGCGCCCGAGCACGTCGCGGGCAAGCAGGACGTGAACAAGGGCGACTTCTCCACCAAGCCGATCGGCACCGGACCGTACGAGCTGGTGAAGTGGTCCAAGGGCGAGAAGCTCGTCTTCAAGGCCAACCCCGACTACTGGGGCGGCGCGCCGAAGATCAAGAACTTCACCATGGCGATCATCAAGGACGACGACGTGCGCGCCACCCGGCTGCGCACCGGCGACCTCGACGGCGCCATCCTGCCGCCCAACCTCGCCAAGACCTTCAAGGGCGACGGCGACAAGAAGACGTACGCCGCCAAGACCTTCGACTACCGCGTCGTGACGCTGCCGACCGGCAACAAGGTCGCGGGCGACACCGCCGTCCGGCGCGCCCTCGACCTCGGCGTCGACCGCAAGGCCATGGTCGACTCCATCCTCGAAGGCGCGGGCAAGGAGGCCTACGGCCCCGTCCCGACGGACAGCCCCTGGTTCACCAAGGGCACCGAGCGGACCTTCGACGCGGCCAAGGCGAAGAAGATCCTCGACGACGCGGGCTGGAAGCCCGGCAAGGACGGCATCCGCGAGAAGGACGGCGTCAAGGCGGCCTTCCCGCTCTGGTACCTCACCGGCGACAAGCTCCGCCAGGAGCACGCCCTCGCCTACGCCTCCGACGCCAAGAAGCTCGGCATCAAGATCGAGGTGCAGTCCGGGACCTGGGAGGTCATCGAGCCGCGCATGCCCAAGGACGCCGTCCTCGCGGGCGGCGGCTCCCCGGCCGACCCCGACTTCGACCAGTACACCCTCCTGAAGTCCTCCCTCGCCGGGGACGGCTTCAACAACATGGCGCACTACGACAACCCCACGGTCGACAAGGCCCTGGAGGACGCCCGCAGGAGCGGCGACCACGCGAAGCGCCAGGCCGCGTACGACACCATCCAGCGCGAGCTGGTGAAGAACCCCGGCTACACCTTCCTCACCCACATCGACCACCTGTACGTGGTGGACAAGGCCTTCGGCAACCTGTCCACCCAGGTCGAGCCGCACGACCACGGCCTGGCCTCCGGCCCGTGGTGGAACGTCGAGGACTGGCAGCCGCAGAAGTGACCTCCGCGTCCGACACACGGCGCCCCCGGGGTACCCGCCGGGTCCCCTGGGGGCCCATGGCCCGGCTCGTGGGACGGCGGGCCGTGTTCGCCGTCCCGGTGCTGCTCGTCGTGACCTTCGGCGTCTTCGCCGTCGCCGACGCCTCGCCCTTCGACCCGGTCAAGGCCTACGCGGGCACGGCCGGGCTCACCGCGTCCCAGGAGAACCTCGACCAGCTGCGCGCCAACCTCGGCGTCGACAAGCCCCTCGTCGGCCGCTGGTGGGACTGGCTCACCGCCGCCCTCCAGGGCGACCTCGGCGACTCCAGCACGCTGCGCCAGCCCGTCGCCGACGCCATCGCCGAGCGCGTCGGCTGGTCGGTGCTGCTCGCCGCCACCGCGTTCGTCGTCGCGATCCTGGCCGGCAGCGCCCTCGGCGTGCTCGCCGCGCGCCGCCCCGGCGGCTGGCTCGACCGGTGCGTCACCTCGCTCGCCTACACCCTGGAGGCCGCCCCGCCGTTCTGGCTCGGGCTGCTCGCCATGTGGCTGTTCGCCCTGAAGCTCGACGTGCTGCCCGCCGGCGGGCTCACCGACACCGCCAGCACGACCGTGACGTTCGGCCAGGTCACCAGCCACCTGGCCCTGCCCGCCACGGTCCTCGCCATCTCGCAGCTCCCGTGGTTCGTCCTGTACGTCCGCCAGGGCGTCGGCGACGCGCTCGGCGACGACCCCGTGCGCGGCGCCCGCGCCCGCGGCCTCGCCGAGCGCACCGTCCTGCTGCACCACGCCTTCCGCTCCGGCATGCTGCCGGTGCTCACGCTCATCGGCTCCCGCGTGCCCGAACTCATCACCGGCGCGCTCCTCGTGGAGACCGTCTTCAGCTGGCCCGGCATCGCCGCGGCCACCGTGGGGGCCGCCACCTCCGTGGACTTCCCGCTGCTCGCCGCGCTCACCGCGCTCGCGACGGCCGCCGTGCTGCTCGGCAACCTGCTCGCGGACCTGCTGTACGGACTCGCCGACCCGAGGGTGGGATTCGATGGCTGAGACCACCGCCTGGCGGTGGGGGGGGGGGGGGGGGGGGGGGGGGGCCGCGCCGACCCCCCCCCCGCCGGGGGGGGGGGGGGGGGGCGCCCGGCGGGGCACCCCCGCGGGGGGGCGGGCGGGAGGGGGGGGGCCCCGGG